>JBDIAU010000366.1:0-3055 GCA_039812565.1 Beutenbergiaceae bacterium | reverse complement strand
GACCACCTGGGTGCCCCCGACCACGACGTCCCGCACCGAACCAGCCACCGTCCGCACCGACCCCATGCCGCCACGGTACGAGGGCCGCCACCCGGGCGCGCCGGACCGTGGGCCCAGGGCGTGGCCGGTCACTGCGGGGCGACGGCGGCGTCCACCATGCCGTCGGCGGCGTCCTCGAGGCGGGGGACCACGCGCACCACGTCGATGAGCCCGGTGCGGCGCACCGTGTCGAGGGCCGCCGGCGAGAGCTCGGTGAGGACCAGGCCGCCACCGGCCGCGGTGAGCTCCTGCGCGATGCGGCGCAGCACGCCGACACCCGTGAAGTCGACCTCCTCCATGGCGGCGGCGTCGATGACGAGCCAGCGCACCGGGGTGGTCGCGCTGCGGCGCAGGTCCTCCACCCGGTCCTCGAAGTACGTGGCGTTCTCGAAGAACAGCTGCGCGCCGAAGCGGTAGACGAGGACGCCCTCGAGACGGTCGGGGGTGAGCTGCGGCACCCGGCGGCGCAGCCGTTCGGAGACGACGCCGTCGTGGACGAGCACCTCGTCCCACGGGCGGTACTGCCGGCTCAGGCGGTCCGCGAGCGAGAGGACGATGGCGAGCACGACGCCCTGCTCGACGCCGACGAAGGCGACGACGACGAGCGCGACGAGAGCGATCGCCAGCTCGGCCCGGCGCGCCCGGCCCACCGCCCGCAGCTGGCCGACCTTGACCAGGCTGATGCCGATGGCGAGGACGACGCCGTCGAGCACCGGGGACGGGACATAGGCGAAGAGGCCGGAGCCGAACAGGAGCAGCAGCCCGATGACGACGGCCATGACGAGGTTGACGAGCTGCGAGCGGCTCCCGGCGCCGTCGCCGGCGGCGGTCCGCGGCGGGCTGCCGTTGATCGCGAAGCCGCCGGTGAGCCCGCTCGCCGCGTTCGCGGCGCCGAGGCCCACGAGGTCGGCGTTCTCGTCGACCCGGTAGCCGTTCTTCGTCGCGAAGGAGCGCGCGACCGCGGCGCTCTGCGCGAGGACGACGACGGCGATCGAGGCGGCCGTCCCGAGCAGCGCGGCGATCTCGCCGGGGCTGACGGACGGGAGCGCGACCGACGGCAGGCCGGGCGGGAGCGCGCCGACCATGGCGACGCCCCTCGCGGACGCATCGATCGCGACGCCGAGGAGCGAGAACAGCACGACGGCGACGAGCGCGGCGGGGAGCTTCGGCACGAGCCGCTCGCCGAGCACCATCACGAGGACGACGCCGAGGCCGAGGACCGCGGAGGCGCCGTCGATGCTGCCGAGCCCGGTGACCGTGTCGACGAGCTTGTCCCACGTCGTGCCCGACGCCGAGATCCCGAGGACCCCCGGGAGCTTGCCGATGACGAGCGAGACGCCGACCCCGGAGAGGAAGCCCGTGAGGACGGGCTGGGAGATGAGATCGGCGAGGAACCCGAGCTTCGCGACCGCCATGAGCACGAGCAGCGCGCCCGTGAGGAGTCCGAGGATCGCGACCGCACCGCCGTACTGCGCCGTGCCGGCGACGGCGACCGCCCCCGCCCCGGCCGCCACGATCGCCGCGGTGGCCGAGTCGGCGCCGACGACGAGCTGTCGGGAGGACGCGAGGACCGCGAAGACCACGGCCGGCAGCAGGGCGCAGTAGAGGCCCGCCTGGACGGGCATGCCGGCGATGACGGCGTAGCCGAGGGACTCCGGGATGGCGATCGCCGCGACCGTGACGCCGGCGACGAGGTCGCCCCGCAGGTTGCCGATCCGGAACGTGCGAAGAAGCGTGAACACAGGTGCCTCCGTCCGCCGATGGCACATCGTGGCGCCCGCGGCGCGTCTCAGCCAGGCCCGCACGGGTCGGCGTGCCGCCGGCCGGTGCGCTGACTTAGGGTGCTCGGGCCATGGAGCCTCGCACCGACCCCCCGCTGCGCCTCGGCGTCGACGTCGGGGGCACGTTCACGGACGTCGTCACGGTCGACCCGGCCGGCGCCGTCACGCTGGCCAAGGTGCCGTCGACGCCGGCCGACCAGTCCGTCGGCGTCCTCGCGGGCTGGGCGGCCGCGGCGAGGGCCGGAGGGCTCTCCCCCACGGACGTCGCCGTCTTCGCGCACGGCACCACGGTCGCCACCAACGCCCTGCTGGAGCGGCGCGGCGGGCGCACGGCGCTCGTGACGACCGCGGGCTTCCGCGACGTCCTCGAGATCGGGCGCCAGGAGCGCGCCTCCCTCTACGACCTCACCCGCCACAAGGCGGCCCCGCTCGTGCCGCGGGACCTCCGCTTCACGGTCCGTGAGCGGATGGGGCCGGACGGCGTCGTGCGCCCGCTCGACGAGGCGGACCTCGCCGCCACCGTCGACGCGGTCGCGGCCGCCGGGGTCGACGCCGTCGCCGTGTGCCTGCTCTTCGGGTTCCTGCACCCGGCGCACGAGCGCGCCGTCGGCGCCGCGCTGCGCGAGCAGCTCCCCGGCGTCCCGGTCTCGCTGTCCAGCGAGGTCCTGCCCGAGGTCCGAGAGTACGAGCGGATGTCGACCACCGTCGCCGACGCCTACCTCGGCCCCCGCCTCGGCGAGTACCTGCGCCGCCTCGAGACCCGCGCGCACGCGTCCGGCCTGCCGGAGCCGCTCGTCATGCAGTCCTCCGGCGGGGTCGCCGACGCCGGGACCGCGGCCCGGCACCCGGCGCGGTTCGTCCTCTCGGGCCCGGCGGGCGGCGTCGTCGGCGCCTCGTACGTCGCGGGGCTGTCCGGCTTCGCCGACGTCCTCACCTTCGACATGGGCGGCACGAGCACGGACGTCGCGCCCGTCGTCGGGGGCCGGGTCCAGCTGACCACGGAGTCCGTCGTCGCCGGGGTGCCGCTGCGGCTGCCGATGGTCGACGTCCACACCGTCTCGGCCGGCGGCGGGTCCGTGGCGTGGGTCGACGAGGGCGGCGCGCTGCGCGTCGGCCCCCGGTCCGCCGGCGCCGAGCCGGGGCCGGCGTGCTACGGCCGCGGCGGCACCGAGGCCACGGTCACGGACGCCAACCTCGTCCTCGGCCTCCTGCCCGACGGCGTGGTCCTCGGGGGC
>JBDIAU010000365.1:0-3071 GCA_039812565.1 Beutenbergiaceae bacterium | reverse complement strand
CCGGTGAGGGGTCGGACGCCGGCGGACGGCGGCCGGGCGGGTGAGGTCGAGGCGGGGCTGGCGTCAGGCGGCGGCGGGGACGGCGTCAGGCGGCGGCGGGGACGGCCGGGGCGGGCGTGGCGGGTCGTGCCGGGCCCGCCGGTCGCAGCGAGCGGACGAAGAGCGTCATCGTCGGGACGAGGTAGGCGAGCCAGGCGACGAGCTCGAGCCAGGTGGTGGCCGGCGAGAAGTTGAAGACGCCCTTCAGGACGGTCCCGTACCAGCTGGTCGGCGGGACGGTGGCGCTGACGTCGAAGGCGAGGTTGTGCAGCCCCGGCAGGACGCCGGCCTCCTGGAGGTCGTGGACCCCGTAGGACAGGACGCCGGCGGCGACGACGATCAGCAGACCGCCGGTCCACGCGAAGAACGTGCGCAGGTTGACCCGCAGGGCGCCGCGGTAGATCGCCCAGCCGAGGACGACGGCGACCGCCAGCCCGAGCGCGGCGCCGAGCAGGGGAGCCGGCCCCGAGGTCCCGGACGCCTGTGCGCCGGTCCACAGGAAGAGGGCGGTCTCGAGGCCCTCGCGCCCGACGGCGAGGAGCGCGATCGTGAAGACGGCGGCGGGCCCGGTGGCGACGGCGGCGTCGAGGCGTCCCTCGAGCTCCTTCTTGAGGAAGCGGGCCGTCTTCGCCATCCAGAAGATCATCCAGGTGATGAGGCCGACGGCGACGATGCTGAGCGTCCCCCCGATCAGCTCCTGGGCCTGGAAGGACAGGCCCCGCGGACCGAACGTGAGGATGGCGCCGAGCCCGAGCGAGGCGAGCGTGGCGGCGCCGACCCCGGCCCACACGGCCGGCAGGGAGTCGCGGTGCCCGGTCTTGACGAGGTACGCGACGAGGATGCCGACGACGAGCGAGGCTTCCAGGCCCTCGCGTAGGCCGATCAGGAGGTTGGCGAACACGCGTGCTCCACGGGGCAGGGCGGACGGGGCGAGACCGACGGGATTCAGAAAGGATAGCCTTACCAAAATCGCACGGTAGCCGACGGCGGGCGTCCCGCCAAGTCGCGCCCGGCTGTCGTCGCGAACGTCACACCGGGCCGGCGCGGTCCACGGCGTCCAGCAGCGTGCGAGGCCCGCAGACGCCGGCGCCCGCCGCTCGGACGGTCTCGGCCAGCGCCCGGTCCGCCGTCGCGACGACGACGTCCGTGTACGCGCCGGGCCGCAGCGCCGCGGCGACCCGCCGGCGGATCTCGGCGTCGCCGTCGGCGGGCGCGCGGACCACGCCGACGGCCGGGCTGGGGGACGGGGTGAGGGGGCCGGCGGCGTCGGGCCCCACCGGCGCGGACCGGGCGGCACCCTCGAGCACGAGCGCGACGTCCGGCCACCACCGGTCGGCCGCGACGACGAGGGCCGCCGCCGGGAGGCCGCGGGGGAGGGCGGCGACCAGGGCCGCGTGCAGGCGGGCGGCCGCGCCCGGGCGGTCCCGCCACCAGCCGTCGGGGCGGCTGCCGACCACGTTGGCGCCGTCGACGACGACGAGCACCCGCCGCGCGACGGTGCGCGCGTGCTCGGGCCAGGCCGCTTCGAAGGCGGGCAGCAGCGGCCGGTCCGGCACCCGCGCCGCCGGCACCCAGGCGACCTCGACGCTCTCGCCGTCCTCGGCCCGCGGCCGGAACGCGTGCGACGCCTCGGCGACGATCGTCGTGTACGCCCAGTCGGGGTGCACGAGCGCGGAGCTCGCCCAGACCCGGACGGCGTCCTGCGGGACGCCCGCCTCCTCGACGGCCTCGCGCAGCGCGCCGTCGACGGGGCTCTCGCCGGGGGCGAGCGCTCCCCCCGGGATGCCCCACGTGCCGCCGTGGTGGCTCCACAGGGCCCGGTGCTGGAGCAGGACGAACGGTCCGCCGTCGTCGTCGCCGTCGCCGTCGCCGAGGCCGGGGGCGTCGGCCGAGCGGGTGGTCAGCAGGAGGCCGGCCGCGCCGACCACTCCCCAGTGCTGGGCGCCGCAGCCGCAGTCCACCCAGCCGTCACCACGGTGGCGCAGGGGTCGGCGGTCCGGGGGCGGCAGGGGGGCGACCACGCGACAAGCGTCGCACGGCCGCGCCGCGTGCTGCCGCAGGCCCGCTAGGAGTCGCCGCCCTCCTCGATGAGGCAGATGACGGTGCCGGCGCTCACGCTCGCCCCGATGCTGGCGGCGAGGCTCTGCACCCGGCCCGCCCGGTGCGCGACGAGCGGCTGCTCCATCTTCATCGCCTCGAGGACGACGACGAGGTCGCCCTCGGCGACGACCGCGCCCTCCTCGACGGCGATCTTGACGATCGTGCCCTGCATCGGCGAGGTGAGGGAGGCGCCCGTGGCTGCCGGGGCGGCCGCGCGCGTCCCGGTGCGCCGGGGTGCGGGCCGGCGACCCGCGACGCCGCGGCCGCGGCCGATGCCGGCGGCGAGCCCGGCGGGGAGGACGACCTCGAGGCGCTTGCCGCCGACCTCGACGACGACCCGCTCGGTGCCTTCGTCCTCGACCTCGACCGGCGCGGTCGCAGGCGCGGCCGGCGGGGCGGCGAGGCGCTGCATGAACTCGGACTCGATCCACGTCGTGTAGACGCCGAACGCGCCGTCGGCGGCGACGAACTCGGGCGCCTGGAGCACGGCCTTGTGGAAGGGCAGCACGGTGGCGAGGCCGGCGATCTCGGTCTCGGCGAGGGCGCGGCGGGCGCGCTCGATCGCCTGGGTGCGCGTCGCGCCCGTGATGATGATCTTGGCGACCATGGAGTCGAAGGCGCCGGAGAGGGCGTCCCCGGCCACGACGCCGGTGTCGATCCGCACGCCCGGCCCGGAGGGCCAGCGCAGCTCGGTGATCGTGCCGGGCGCCGGGAGGAAGTTCGCGGCGGGGTCCTCGCCGTTGAGCCGGAACTCGATGCTGTGCCCGCGGGTGGGGACCTCGGAGTAGCCGAGCGCCTCGCCCTGGGCGATGCGCAGCTGCTCGCGCACCAGGTCGATGCCGGAGATCTCCTCGGTGACCGGGTGCTCGACCTGCAGGCGGGTGTTCACCTCGAGGAAGGACACGGTGCCGTTGCGGCCGACGAGGAACTCG
>JBDIAU010000364.1:0-3081 GCA_039812565.1 Beutenbergiaceae bacterium | reverse complement strand
CGCGGCCAGCTGCACGTCCCGGACCAGAGCGTCCGTGCTCGGGTACGGGCTCGCGGCGAGGGTGAGGGCGTCGGCGCCGCTCCACCGGCTCGTCACCCGGCCGGTCGGCAGGGCGAGCTCGGCGAGCAGGAGGTGGCGGACGCCGTCGGCGTGCGCGGCGCTCGCCTCGGGCCGCGTCGCGAGGACGCGCAGGGCGACGGTCGGCGTCGTCGTCCGCGTGCCGGCTCCCGCCGGGCGCTCGGCGACGAGCGCCGGGAACCCCTCGACCCGCAGCCCGCCCGGGCCCGCCGTCTCCACCACCTCCGGCACCACGTCCGGGAACGTCCGCACGGTCTCGCCGGACCGTGACGGATCCCGCGCGGCAGGCGAGCGGGATCCTTCACGATCCCTCGGCTCCTGCGCCGCGCGCAGCGCACCGCGGACCGCGGCCCGCACCGCGTCCTGGGTGCGGGGCGCGAGCCGGCGCTGCAGCGCGAGCAGCGACGTGCCCTCGTCGACCACCTCACCGCGCTCGCCCACCACCCGGAACCGCACCCGCAGGTGGGCGGGCAGCCGTTCGTCGTCCCACGCGTCGTCGGGGACGACGACGCCCCGCGCCTCGCGGACGGCCGCCGCGAAGGCCTCGTGGAAGGACGGCGCCCCCGCCGGCGCGGGCGCGACCTCCGCCCAGGCGGGCAGCCGGGCGACGACGTCGCGGGCGACGTCGGGCGCCGGGACCAGCTGTACCCGGACCGCCTTCGGCAGGGACCGGATGGTCGCCACGGCCAGCTCGTCGAGCAGGCCGGGCACGAGCCAGTCGAACCCGTTCGGACGCAGCCGGGGCAGGACGGCGAGCGGGACGTGCACGGTCACGCCGTCGTCCGGCGTGCCGGGGGCGAACTGGTAGGTGACGGGGAGCGTGAGGTCGCCCTGCCGCCACGTCTCGGGGAAGGCGTCCGCGTCGACGTCGGCGGCGCCGGGGACGAGCATCTCGAGGGTCACGGTGAGCAGGTCCGGGTGCTCGCGGCGCTCGGCCTTCCACCAGGCGTCGAAGTGGCGCCCCGAGACGATCCCGTCCGGCAGCCGCTCGTCGTAGAACGCCACGAGCACCTCGGGGTCCACCACGAGGTCCCGCCGCCGGGTCCGGTGCTCGAGCTCCTCGGCCTCCTCGAGGAGGGCGCGGTTCTCGGCGAGGAACCGGTGGTGCGAGCGCCAGTCGCCCTCGACGAGCGCGTGCCGGATGAACAGGTCCCGCGCGGACTCGGGGTCGATCCGCCCGAGGAGCACCGGGCGCGCCGCGACCACCGGGATTCCGTAGAGGAGCACCTTCTCCGTGACGAGCGCGGCGCCCTGACGCCCGGACCACCGCGGCTCGGCGTAGGTCCGGCGCACCAGGTGCTCGGCGAGCGGCTCCACCCACTCCGGGTTGATCCGCGCGACCGTCCGCGCGAACAGCCGCGACGTCTCCACGAGCTCGGCCGCCATCACCCACGCGGGCGGCTTCTTCGCCAGCGCGGAGCCGGGGAAGACCACGAATCGCGAGCCGCGGGCCCCGAGGTAGTCGCGGGTGCGCTCCTCCCACATGCCCACGTGGGACAGGAGCCCGGCGAGCAGGGCCCGGTGGACGGCGTCGGCGTCGACGGCGTGCGTGCCCGCCCGCGTCGAAGCCCCCGGCTCCGCGGCGTCGGCGCCTGCGGGCACGGCGGCGTCGGGCACCGCCCGGCCCGGGTGGGGCGCCGTCGCCAGGCCGAGGGGCTTGGCGAGCCGGCGGAGCTGCTCGTGGACGTCCTGCCACTCGCGGACCCGCAGCCAGTTGAGGTGCTCGGCGCGGCACAGGCGGCGGAACGCGCTCGAGGACAGGTCTCGCTGCTGCTCGCGCAGGTACTCCCACAGGTTGAGGAGGGTGAGGAAGTCGGAGGTGGGGTCGGCGAAGCGGCGGTGCTTCTCGTCCGCGGCCTGCTGGGCGTCGGCGGGGCGTTCGCGGACGTCCTGCACGGACAGCGCCGCCACGATGACGAGCACCTCCCGGACGACGCCGAGCCGGCCCGCCTCGACGAGCATCCGACCCAGCCGCGGGTCGACCGGCAGCTGGGCGAGGGCGCGCCCGACGGCGGTGAGGCGGCGTCGTCCCCCCTCCAGCTCGATCGCGCCGAGCTCGGTGAGCAGCGCGAGGCCGTCCCGCACGGCCCGCGGGTCCGGGCGGTCGACGAACGGGAAGTCCGCCACCTCGCCGAGGTTGAGCGCCGTCATCTGCAGGATCACCGAAGCCAGGGAGGTCCGCAGGATCTCCGGCTCGGTGTACTCGCGGCGGGACTCGAAGTCGGCGCGCGAGTACAGGCGGATGCACACGCCGTCGGCGACGCGCCCGCACCGGCCGGCGCGCTGGTTGGCGCTCGCCTGCGAGACGGGCTCGATGGGCAGGCGCTGGACCTTGGTGCGGTGGGAGTACCGGGAGATCCGCGCGGTCCCCGGGTCCACGACGTACCGGATCCCGGGGACGGTGAGGGACGTCTCGGCGACGTTCGTCGCCAGGACCACGCGGCGGTGCTCGTGCCGCTCGAACACGCGGTGCTGCTCGGCCGCGGAGAGGCGCGCGTAGAGGGGCAGGACCTCGACGGCGCCCGGCACCGCGGAGCGCACGCCCGGCAGGGTGAAGCGCGGGCCGAGGTGCTCGCGCAGGCCGTCGGCGGTGTCGCGGATCTCGCGCTCGCCGGAGAGGAAGACGAGGACGTCGCCCGGGCCCTCGCGGACGAGCTCGTCGACGGCGCGGCAGATCGCCGTCGTCTGGTCCAGGGGCTCGCCGTCGCGCGGGGCGCCCGCCCGCCCGCCGCCGTCCCGCGCCGTCGTGCCCCGCCGAGCGTCACCTTTCGGCCGCGTCCCGCGGCGTGTCGGCGGCGTGTCGCGACCGGAAGGTGACGCTCGGCGGAAGTCCCGGTCGTCGTCGGGCTCGGCGTCATCCGGCTCGGTGTCGTCCGGCTCCTCGTCGGGTGCGAGGGGGTGGTAGCGCACCTCGACGGGGTACGTGCGACCGGAGACCTCGACGACGGGCGCGGGCGCGCCCGGGGCGCCGAAGTGCGCGGCGAACGTCGCGGAGTCGATCGT
>JBDIAU010000363.1:0-3090 GCA_039812565.1 Beutenbergiaceae bacterium | reverse complement strand
CCCCGACGACGGCGCCCGCCGCCCCCGACCACCTCGACGCCTTCCTCGCGTTCTCGTCCCGGGTGACGGCGTTCAGCGTCTTCGACCTGCTCGGCACGGGGCAGGCGGAGGCCTACCTCGCCGCGGTGACGGACGCCGTCGGGGCGGACGTGGTGGCCGACCTGCTCGACGCGGACGCCGCCGTCGCCGAGCGTGCGGGCGGCGACGAGGACCTGACGGCCGAGCTCCTGCGCGCCGACGTCTTCAGCGACGACCGGCTCGGCCCGGTCGCCCGCGGCGTCGTCAAGGTCTGGTACCTCGGCACCTGGTACGCCCTGCCGTCCACCTGGCACGAGGCGTACGGCGGCCGCGGGGCGGACGCCACCGCCGTCGTCTCCGCCACGGCCTACACCGAGGGCCTCGTGTGGCCGGCGATCGGCGCCAACCCGCCCGGGGCCAAGGGCCCGGGCTACGGCACGTGGGCGCTGCCGCCGCAGGTCGCGCTCCCCGCCCTGCCCGTGCCGGCGCCGTGACCGCCCGCTCGCACCCGTGACCGCCCGCGCCGGCCGGCGCGCCCACCGACAGGAGACCGGTCGATGACCCTCACCGACGACGTCCTCAGCTACCCGAACGCCCGCGAGCTCGCCGTCCCCTTCTTCGAGAAGGTGACCCTCGCGGAGAACCAGCCCGACGGCTACTGGATCGCCGCCGTCGACATCACCGGCGACGGCCGGCCCGACCTGGTCACGTCCGGCCTCGCGGTCGGCGAGGTCGCCTGGTACGAGAACCCGACCTGGACCAAGCGCACCATCGCGCAGCTCCCGCTGCCGGTCGCGGTCATCGCCGGGGACGTCGCCGGGAACGGCCGCAACGACCTCGTGCTCTCCCACGACTACGGCAACTGCATGTTCTGGTGCCGTCCCGAGGACGGGAAGATCTCCTGGCTCGAGAACCCGGGCACGTACGACGCGGACGAGCCCTGGGCGCGGCACTTCATCTCCGACCTCATGGCCGCGCACCGGCTCCAGCTCGGGCACTTCACCCAGACGGAGCGCCTGGAGCTCCTCGCGCTGCCCGTCGTCGGCCCGCGGCCGTACGGCGAGGGCGTGCACGAGCCGGTCGGCTGCACCGTCTTCGAGCGCCCGGACGACGCCGTCGGCGCCCCGTCGTGGCCGGGGCGCATCGTCGACGAGGAGTCCTTCCGGATCATCCACGGCGTCGTGACCGACCGGTTCGGCGGGCCGTCCGGCCCGCGCCTCGACTCGTGCCTCCTCGCCAGCGAGGAGGGCATCTCGTGGTTCTACTTCGACGCGGCGGCCGGGACGTGGCGGGTGGTGCCGATCGGCCCGGGGGAGCCGGAGAACGCGGCCGGCTTCCGCGGCAGCGGCAACGTGGCCGTCGGCCGGGTCGGCGACGACCCCTACGCCTACATCGCGACCATCGACCCGTTCCACGGCAACGTCGTCACGGCGTACACGCGACGCCCGGGCCAGGCGCTCACCGACCACCCGTGGACCCGGACCGTCCTCGACACGTTCGGCGAGTTCAGCACGACGAGCCAGGGCCCCGGCCACCACGTGGTCACCGGCGACTTCGACGGCGACGGCGACGACGAGTTCCTCGTCGCCCTCCGCGGCCCCCTGCCCCACCAGGGCGTCTACTACTACAAGGCGATCGACGTCGAGCGCGGGCTCTTCGAGCGGTGGCGGGTCTCCAGCGCGTCGGCGGCGCGGATCGCCGTCGGGGACTTCGACGGCGACGGCCGCCTCGACTTCGCGACCACCGGCTACTACACCCCCGGCTACTACCTGTGCGACAACTCGCAGGTCAACCTCTACCTCAACGGCTTCGCGCCGCGCCCGGGCACGGGCGAGGTGCTGCGGTGATCGAGGGGGCGGAGGCGGACCGCCTCCGCGCGGCCTACGCGCGCGACGGCGGCGCCGAGCCGTGGCTGGCCTGGGGGCCCTACCTCTCGGAGCGGCAGTGGGGGACCGTCCGCGAGGACTACAGCGCGGACGGCGACGCCTGGGCGTCCTTCAGCCACGACGAGGCGCGCTCGCGCGCCTACCGCTGGGGGGAGGACGGGCTGGCCGGCCTCTGCGACGACGAGCAGCGCCTCTGCTTCGCGCTCGCCCTGTGGAACGGGCAGGACCCCATCCTCAAGGAGCGCCTCTTCGGCCTGACGAACGCCGAGGGCAACCACGGCGAGGACGTCAAGGAGTACTACTACTACCTCGACAACACCCCGACGCACTCCTACCAGCGCTGGCTCTACAAGTACCCCCTCGCGGCGTTCCCGTACGCGGACCTCGTCGAGGAGAACGCCCGCCGCAAGGCCACCGACCCGCACGCGCCGGAGTACGAGCTGGTGGACACGGGGGTCTTCGACGGCGACCGGTACGTCGACGTCCAGGTCGAGTACGCCAAGGCGGGGCCGCGGGACGTCTGCGTGCGGATCACGGTGGAGAACCGCGGGCCCGACCCTGCGCCGCTGCACGTCCTGCCGACCCTGTGGTTCCGCAACACCTGGTCCTGGCTGCTGCCGCAGGACCGGGAGGCGGCGACGCCGCGGCTCACCGGGACGCCGGCGGCGGGCCCGGGCGGCGTCGCGACGGTCGTGGCGACGCCCGCGCCCGCGGACGCCGACGGCTCCGACGTCCCCGCCACCCCCACGACCCTGTACTGCGCGGGTCCCGACGGCCTCCTGTTCTGCGACAACGAGAGCAACGCCGCGAGGTTGTGGGGGTCGAGCGGCACCCCCGCCTTCCCGAAGGACGGCATCAACGACCACGTGGTCCACGGCGCGGCGACGGTGAACCCGGCCCTGACCGGCACGAAGGCCTCGGCGCACTACCGGCTCGAGGTCCCGGCGGGCGGCAGCGTCGAGCTGCGGCTCCGCCTGACGGCGGACCAGGCCCCCGCCGACCCGTTCGGCCCCGGCTTCGACGAGGTCCTCGCCGACCGGGCCGCCGAGGCGGACGCGTTCTACACGGCGCTCGCCCCCGCGAGCCTCACCGACGAGGAGCGGGCGGTCCAGCGGCAGGCGTACGCGGGGATGCTGTGGAGCAAGCAGTGGTACCACTACGTGGTCCGCGACTGGCTCGACGGGGA
>JBDIAU010000362.1:0-3103 GCA_039812565.1 Beutenbergiaceae bacterium | reverse complement strand
AGGGCATCACCCGGCTGACCACCGAGACGGGCGCCGGCCAGTGGGGCGCCTCGCTGTCCATGGCGTGCGCGCTCATGGGCCTGGAGTGCGAGGTGTGGCAGGTCCGGGCGTCGTACGACGCCAAGCCCTACCGCCGCCTCCAGATGCAGACCTACGGCGCCACGTGCCACCCGTCGCCGTCGGAGCTCACCGAGTCCGGCCGCGCCATGCTCGCCGCGGACCCGACCACCACGGGTTCGCTCGGCATGGCGATCAGCGAGGCCGTCGAGGCGGCGGCCAAGGACCCGAACGCCCACTACTCGCTGGGCAGCGTCCTCAACCACGTCCTGCTCCACCAGACCGTCATCGGCCAGGAGGCCCTGACGCAGCTCGCGGCGGCGGGCGAGGAGCAGGCGGACGTCGTCTTCGGCTGCGCCGGCGGCGGCTCCAACCTCGGCGGCCTGTCCTTCCCGTTCATCGGGCAGAACCTGCGGGAGGGGACGACGACGCGCGTGGTCGCCTGCGAGCCGTCCGCCTGCCCCTCGATCACCCAGGGCGAGTACCGGTACGACTTCGGCGACGTCGCCGGCCTCACCCCGCTGCTCAAGATGCACACGCTCGGCAAGGACTTCGTGCCGCCGCCCATCCACGCGGGCGGGCTGCGCTACCACGGGATGTCGCCGATGGTGTCGCACTGCGTCGAGCTGGGGCTGATGAGCGGCATCGCCGTCGAGCAGGACGACGCCTTCCGCGCGGGTGTGGAGTTCGCCCGTGCCGAGGGGATCATCCCCGCGCCGGAGTCGACGCACGCCGTCGCCGGTGCGCTCGCCTACGCGCGACAGCTCACCGAGCCCGAGGTCGTCGTCATCGGCCTGTCCGGCAACGGCGTGCTCGACCTGCCGGCGTACGAGTCGTACGTCTGAGGCCGGCGGCCCGCGCGGCCGGCGACGTCGTCAGTCGCCGGCCGCGGGGCCCGGGGCCTCGTCGTCGTGCGTGCGCTCGAACGCGCGCCGGCTCGTCGCGAGCTGGACGACGCCGGGTGCGTCCGCGATGCCGGTGACCGGCTCGTCGCGCATGAAGCAGCGGATGACGTGGGCGAGCTCGCGCGGGTGGCTGAAGTTCGCCGCGTGCGCGACGCCGCGCAGCCGCACGACCGTCACGTCCTTCTCCATCTGGCTGACCACCTCGCGCACGCGCGCGGTCCCGGGCATCAGCGGGTCGCGCTCGCCGAGCACCGCCAACGCCGGGACGTCGAGCTCCAGCAGCCGCTCGAGCGCGGGGAAGCGCGTCATCGCCCGGAAGAGGCGCAAGGAGTCGACCAGGCCGAAGCGCAGGTAGTCGGGGGCGGCGACCGTCGCGAGGCGGATCGGCTCGCGCGGCACGTCGGCGATCATCTGGGAGAGCGCCCGGGGCAGGGGCCGGTTGTGCAGCCCGCCCGCGGGGGAGACCAGCACGGCCCGGTCGATCCGGTCGCGGTGCTGGGAGGCGAACGCGGAGGTGATGGCGGAGCCGAGCGAGTTGCCCACCAGCGTCGCCCGCTCGACGCCGACGGCGTCCATGAAGGCGGCCAGGGCGTCGGCCAGCTCGGGGATCGAGAGCGTCTTGGCGGGGTTGCCGCTGCGGCCGTACCCGGGCAGGTCCGGCACCCACGTCGGGTACTCGTCGGCGAGCTCGCCGGCGGTGGGCAGCAGGTACGTCCCGGAGATGCCGAACCCGTGCACGTGGACCATCGCCTGGCCGTCGACCGGCTCCACCGACCTGCGGAAGAAGACCCGGACGCCGTCGACGGTGGTCTCGTCCTCGACGAGGGTCTCCGGCGTCGTCGGGCCGAGCCGCGGCAGCCGGCTGAGGCCGGACTCCGCGGCGCGCTCGGCGTGGTCGACGGCGCGGCGCACGAGCGCGGGGTGGGCGTCGGAGTGCACCGCGCCCCACGCACGGTCGAGGTGCCGGCCCGACTTCGGCAGCCGCGAGGCGTACTCGACGAGCCGGTCGAGCGCGGGCCGTGCCCGCTCCTCGCCGGCCCCCTCCTCGGGGGCCTCCGGAGCGGGCAGGGTGGTGGTGCTGGGGTCAAGCGAGGGGGTGTCCGGCGACGACATGTGCACACTGTGCCACGGGTGCGGCCGAGCTTCGCGCGACCTCTGCGCACGGCCCGGGACGGATCGCACCGCGCGGTCGGCGAGCCCCGCGGGCAGGGCCGCCCGGCCCACCCCGGACGGCCGCTGACGTGGGACGATCATCGGGTGAGGCTCACGTCGCAACGACCGGTGCGGGACCTCGTGACCTTCGGTACCCGCGATCTCGGCTACATCCTGCGCTGGCCCGTGGTCGGCCACCTGCGCCGGGCCGATCCGGCGCGGTACACGAACCCCTCGAACCGGCGCGCGCCCGACGTCGTGCTCCTGCCGGGCGTGTACGAGACGTGGCAGTTCATGCGGCCGATCGCGGACGCGCTCTTCGCCCGCGGCCACGCCGTGCACGCGGTGACGACGCTCGGCCACAACAGCGGCGCCATCGACGAGATGGGGGTCCGCGCCGCGGCGTTCCTCGAGGAGCACGATCTCGAGGACGTCGTCGTCGTCGCGCACAGCAAGGGCGGGCTGATCGGCAAGTACCTCATGGCGAACACCCGGGCGGGCCGCCGTGTCCGGGAGATGGTGACCGTCAACGCCCCGTTCAGCGGTTCGGTGTTCGGGCACGTCATCCCGATGCGGGCCGTCCGGCACTTCCGCCCGCGACACCCGACCATCTCGATGCTCAACGAGAACCTCGACGTCAACCGCCGGATCACGTCGATCTGCAGCCGTTTCGACCCGCTGATCCGCACCCACGACGAGCTGATCGGCGCCACCGCGGTGGACCTCGACGCCGTCGGCCACTTCACCGTGATGACCGACCCCCGCGTCATCGAGGCGATCATCGAGGTCGTCGAGCGCGAGACCCCGGACCGCGAGCGGACCGCCGCCGAGCACACCCTCTGAGCTCACCCTTCTCGCGCCCTTCTCACGCCGAACGCACTGTTGCTCGGCCGAGACGTCGTTCTCGGCCGAGCAACAGTGCGTTCGGCGGGTGGGGTGGGTGCGGGGTCAGTGCGCGTGCGCGTGCGCGTCCGGCTTGCGGACCCGCT
>JBDIAU010000361.1:0-3110 GCA_039812565.1 Beutenbergiaceae bacterium | reverse complement strand
CAGGACCTCCTCGTCCTCGACGACCGCGCCCGGATGAACGACCCCTCCGTGTTCGTGGGCAACTGGTCGTGGCGGATGCCCCCCGACGGGCTCAGCGCCGACCTCGCCCGGTCGCTCCACGCCCTGGCGCAGCGGTACGACCGCCTCCGGCGCGGCTAGGGAACCGCGACGATCGCCGTCGCATCGCCCGGGAGCATGCCGTCGAGAGGCCCGTCGACGCTGGTGAGCAGCACCTCGCCGGGGGGCAGGGGCGTGGGGACGTCGCCGACGTTCGTGACCACGACGAGGCGACGTCCGCCGGGCGCCTGCCGGCCGAGGCGGAGGGTCGAGGGGTCGACGGCGCCCTCGTCCGGCCACGTGACGGTCCCGCCGCGCAGGCTCGGCTCGGCCCGGCGCAACGCCAGGGCCCGCCGGTAGAGGGCGAGCATCGACCCGGGGTCCGCCTCCTGCGCCTCGACCGTCAGGTCGCGCCAGGCCGCCGGCATCGGCAGCCACGGCTCGACCCCGTCGGGGCTGAAGCCGAACGGCGCCGTGGTCCCCGACCACGGCAGCGGCACCCGGCAGCCGTCGCGACCGCGCACCGCGCCGCCGGTGCGCCGGAAGACCGGGTCCTGCAGGGCGCCGTCGGGCAGGTCGTCGACGTTCGGCAGGCCGAGCTCCTGGCCCTGGTAGAGGTAGGCGGCCCCGGGCAGGGACAGGAGCAGGAGCGCGGCCGCCCGGGCGCGGCGCTCGCCGCGGGCGACGTCGGAACGGTCGGGCGCGCTGTCGCCCGTGGGGACCGCCCCGGGAACGTAGTCGCCCTCGAGGCGCAGGTCGGCGGCGTACCGGGTGACGGAGCGGGGGTTGTCGTGGTTGTCGAGCACCCACGTGCCCGGCGCCCCGACGATCGCGTTCGCCGCGAGGGAGGACGTGATGGCCTCCCGGAGCTCGCCGACGTCCCAGGCCGCCTTGGCGAACCGGAGGTTGAACGCCAGGTGCATCTCGTCGGGGCGCACGAAGAGGGCGACGACGTCGTCCGGTGCGCCGGTCTCGACGACGGCCATCCGGTCGCCCGGGTAGGAGTCCATGACCTGGCGGAACGCGCGGTAGACGTCGTGGACCGGGCTGTCGTCGCCCTTGGGGATGACGGGCTCCCCGCTCTCGGTGTCCGGCCACCGGGTGTCCTTCACCAAGGCGTCGGAGACGTCGATCCGGAAGCCGTCGACGCCACGGTCGAGCCAGAAGCGGAGGATGCGCTCGAACTCGCCGAGGACCTCGGGGTTGCCCCAGTTGAAGTCGGGCTGCTCTGGCGCGAAGAGGTGGTAGTACCACTGGCCGGGCGTGCCGTCCGGCTCCGGGACGCGCGTCCACGAGGAGCCTCCGAAGACGCTGCGCCAGCTGTTCGGCGGCTCGTCTCCGCCCGGACCCCGACCGTCCCGGAAGTGGAACCGCGCCCGCTCCGGGGAGCCCGCGCGCGCGGCGAGCGCCGCGCGGAACCAGGCGTGCTGGTCCGAGCAGTGGTTGGGGACCAGGTCGACGGTCACGCGGATCCCGCGCTCGTGCGCGGCGGCGATCAGCGCGTCGACGTCGTCGAGCGACCCGAAGCGGGGGTCGACGTCGCAGTGGTCGGCGACGTCGTACCCGCCGTCCACCTGGGGCGAGGGGTAGAAGGGGCACAGCCACAGGGCGTCGACGCCCAGGGAGGCGAGGTACGGCATCCGCTCGACGACGCCCCTCAGGTCTCCCTCGCCGTCTCCGTTCGCGTCCGCGAACGAGCGGGGGTAGACCTGGTAGACGACGGCCTCCCGCCACCACTCGCCCTCTGCCACGGGCCCGCCCGACGGTTCACCTGCCGCCCGGGCGTCCCTCGGTGCGACGGTGGCCGGCTCTTGACGCGTCGGGCTCATCCCAGCAGACTACCAACAGGTCCTTAATTAAGGAACCGTACCTACCCAGAGCCGGTGGTGGTCCGAGTGACGGACGGCAGGATCCGCATCCAGGACGTCGCGGCGCGGGCGGGCGTGTCCTCGGCCACCGTGTCCCTGGTCCTCTCGGAGCGGTTCCGGACGCGCGTCTCCGCAGCCACGGCGCAGCGGGTGCGGGAGGCCGCCGAGGAGCTGGGCTACGAGGCGGCGGAGAAGGTCCGCGAGCTGGAGTGGCTCACCGTGCTCGTCGACGCGACGGCGCCGCAACGGATCCTGGACGACGCCCTGGCCGGCGTCATGGAGGAGGCGCGGCGGGAGGCGTTCGCCGTCGTCGTCGTCCCGGTGGGCTCCGAGGCGGACGCGGCCCGGGCTGTCGCCGCCACGTTCGGGCGCGTCCCCCGGCAGCGCGTCGCGTGCCTCGCCCGCAGCGAGGCGATCGACGGCTGGGACCTGCGACTGCCGGACTCGACCCTCGTCGTGACGCTCGACGACGGCGGGCCCGGCGAGCACCGGCACCGGCACCCGCGGGTCGTGCCGGAGTCGGAGCCCGCCGCCCGGAAGCTCGCGGCGGTGCTGGCCCTGCGTGGCCACCGGTCGGTCGCGGTCGCCTCGGACGGCCCGGCGGTCGCCGCGTCGACGTGGACGCGCACCATCCAGGGCGCCGGTCTCCACGTGTCCGGGCACGTCGACGTCGCTCCCGCGGGTGCCGCGCCCGCCGAGGCCGAGCTCCGCCGGCTCCTCCTCGACGGACCCGACGACCGCCGCACCACCGCGGTGGTGTGCCTCGATCCCCGAGCGGTCGGCACCGTCCGGGCCGTGGTCGAGGGCTGCGGGCTGCGCGTGCCGGCGGACGTGGCCGTCGTCGTCGAGGACGACGGCCGCGGCCACGACGTCGACCCGCTGCTCCCCACCTCGGCGTTCCCCGCGCGCGAGATGGGCCGGGTCGCCGCCCGTCTCCTGCTCGACGACGCCCCGGGCGGCCGGGCGCGGCCACGCGCCGTCGTCCGGGTGCCGAGGACCGTGTCCGGCGGGCGCCGGATCCAGCGTGCCGTCACCAGCCCTGAGGGTGTGGCCGGCCCCTTGCGTTAACCGCGTTAACTCGATTCCGTGACCATCCCGCTCAGCGTCGACGAGGAACGCCGGGCCCTGCCCCTGGAGAGACATGAAACCCACCCGTCCGATCGTCCTGACGGGGGCGTTCGCCCT
>JBDIAU010000360.1:0-3113 GCA_039812565.1 Beutenbergiaceae bacterium | reverse complement strand
CGAAGCAGGGCAACGCGTGGGCCGTCGCCACGATCGAGGACCTCGACGGCGCGATCGACGTCCTCTTCTTCGGGGAGACGTACCTCGCCTACGCGACGATGCTCGCCCAGGACGTCGTCGTCGTGGTGCGTGGCCGGCTCCGGCGGCGCGACGACGGCGTCCAGCTCCAGGCCAACGAGCTGTCCCTGCCGGACCTGAGCGCCGCGCAGGACGCGCCCGTCACGCTCACCCTGGCGACCACCCGGTGCACGCCCCCGGTGGTCGAGGGGCTCAAGGCGATCCTCGTGAACCACCCCGGGATGACCGAGGTGCGGCTGCGCCTCACGAGCACGGACCGGGTCAAGGTCCTGCGGCTCGAGGACGCGTTCCGGGTGACGCCGTCGCCGGCCCTGTTCGGCGATCTCAAGGCGCTCCTCGGCGCCGGCTGCCTGCAGTCCTGACCCACCCCACCCCCACCCACGCCCCCCACCCCCGCCCCCCGCCCCCCACCCCCGCCGCCGAACGCACTGTTGGTCGGCCGAAACCGCGGTTTCGGCCGACCAACAGTGCGTTCGGCGGGGCGTGGGGAGGGGTCGGCGGCGCCTCTAGGATTGTCGGGTGCTCTCCCGACTCGACCTGCGTGGCCGCGCCCTGTCCGCTCGCGACCTGGCCGCGGCGATGCCGCGGGCGGAGCTCGATGTCGAGCACGCGGTCGCCCAGGTCGCGCCCATCCTCGCGGACGTCCGCGAGCGGGGTGCCGCGGCGCTGCGTGACCTGGCCGAGCGGTTCGACGGCGTCCGCCCCGTCGATCTTCGTGTCCCGGCCGGCGCCCTCGCGGCGGCGCTCGAGTCGCTCGACCCGGCCGTGCGCGAGGCGCTCGCCGAGTCCGCGGAGCGGGCGCGTCGCGGTCACGCCGCGCAGCTGCCGGTGGAGGTGACCACCGAGGTCGTCCCCGGCGGCGTCGTGCGCCAGCGCTGGGTGCCGGTCCGCCGGGTCGGTCTGTACGTGCCGGGCGGCCTGGCGGTCTACCCCTCCAGCGTCGTCATGAACGTGGTCGCGGCCCAGGTGGCCGGGGTCGACTCCCTGGCCGTCGCATCACCGCCGCGGCGGGAGAACGGCGGCCTTCCCGACCCGACGATCCTCGCGGCCTGTGCGCTGCTCGGCGTCGACGAGGTCTACGCGGTCGGCGGCGCCCAGGCGGTGGGCATGTTCGCGTACGGCGCGGCCGGCAGCGAGCCGCAGGACCCCGACGTGCTGTGCGAGCACGTCGACGTGATCACCGGGCCGGGCAACGTGTGGGTGGCGGCCGCGAAGCGCGAGGTGCGCGGCGTCGTCGGCATCGACGCCGAGGCCGGACCCACCGAGATCGCCGTGCTCGCGGACGAGACCGCCGACCCCGTGCACGTCGCGGTGGACCTCATCAGCCAGGCCGAGCACGACCCGCTGGCGGCGTCCGTGCTCGTCACGCCGTCGGTCGCGCTCGCCGACGCGGTGGACGCCGAGATCGCTGCGCGAGTGCCGGTCGCCCGGCACGCGGAGCGGATCCGGACCGCGCTGAGCGGCCCGCAGTCGGGGACGGTGCTCGTCGACGACCTGGAGGCGGGGATCGCCGTCGTCGACGCGTACGCCGCCGAGCACCTCGAGGTCCAGACGGCGGACGCCTCGGCGGTGGCCGCGCGCATCCGCAACGCCGGTGCGATCTTCGTCGGCCCGTACGCTCCCGTGCCGCTCGGCGACTACCTGGCCGGCTCGAACCACGTGCTCCCGACCGGGGGCTGCGCGCACTTCGCGAGCGGCCTCAACGTGATGGCCTTCGTCAAGTCGGTCCAGGTCATCGAGTACACGGCGGAGGCGCTCGAGGCGGTGTCCGCGCCGCTGTCCGCGCTCGCGAACGCCGAGGACCTCCCGGCGCACGGCGAGGCGGTCCGCGCCCGGTTCCCCTGACCGGGCTGCGGCTCACGCCAGCGCGAGGACGAAGGGCACGACCTCGGCGGCACCGGCCTGACGGAGCAAGCGCCCGGCCACGGTGAGCGTCCAGCCGGACTCGGCCCAGTCGTCGACGAGCAGGACCCGGCGCCCGGGGAGCCCCGCCAGCGCGGGCCCGCCCAGCTCGAGGCGCAGCCGTCGCACCACCCCGGCGAGGCGTTGGGCGGAGTTGACGTCGTGCCGCCCGGGTGCCTGCGCGGGGTCGGGCGCCACGCTGCCGACGGCGCGGACGCCGAGGACGCTCGCCACGCCGCGACCGAGGTGCTCCACGAGCACGGGCCGCGTGGCGGAGCGGACGACGACGACGCCGTCCACCGCCGGCCGCCACGACTCGAGCACCTCGCGCACGGGACGCCGCAGCGGCTCCGGGAGCGGGCCGTCCGGCGTCGCCGGGTCGAGCAGCGAGCGCAGCGCCGGCCCCCAGCCGAGGGCGTCGAGCCGGGCGACGGCTCGTCCGGGTGCGAGTCGCTCCTCGACGGCGATGCGCCCCGTGACGTCGACGCCGAGTCGGCTCATCCCGGTGGGCCACATCGCCCGCGGCGCGATCTCCACGCCCGGGCGGTCCAGGCCGATGCGCGCCGCGACCACCGCGTCGGGCGCCGGCGCCCCCGGGAGCGCGAGCCCGCCGCAGGCGTCGCACCGGCCGCACCGCCAGCCCGGCTCGAGCAGCGGGTCGTCGAGATCGGCGCGCAGGAAGGCCATCCGGCAGCCGCTCGTCGTCTCGTAGGCGAGCATCGCGCGCTGCTCGGCGCGCCGTGCCTCCTCGACCCGGGCGTACCGGGGCGCGTCGTAGACCCACGGCTGCCCTGTCGTCTGCCAGCCGCCCCGGACGCGGCGCACCGCACCGTCGACGTCGAGCACCGTGAGCATCGTCTCGAGCCGAGCGCGCCGCAGGTCGACGACGCCCTCCAGTGCCGCCGTCGAGAGCGTGCCGCCGCTCGCGAGCGCGGCGAGCGCGGCGCGGACGTGCAGCTCGCCGGGGAACGCCAGGCTCGCGAAGTAGTCCCAGATGGCGCGGTCCTCCTCTCCGGGGAGGAGGACGGCCACCGCGCGGTCGACCGCACGCCCGGCACGACCCACCTGCTGGTAGTAGGCGATCGGCGAGGGCGGCGCCCCGAGGTGCACGACGAACCGCAGGTCCGGCTTGT
>JBDIAU010000359.1:0-3127 GCA_039812565.1 Beutenbergiaceae bacterium | reverse complement strand
CTCGCTCTCATCTGGCCGCTGCGCCTTCCGTTCTGGATAACGAAAGGGTTACGGTCATGGGGTCCCGCTCTCCAGGGCGGGAGACCCCCACAGACAAGGACCCACGTGCGACCCATCCTGCGTCGGAACCCCGGCCGCCCCGTCGAGGCGCCGGCTCCCCGATCGGCCACCGGGATGACGCGCGGCACCCGCCGCGCTCTCCAGGTCGCCCTGCTCGGTGCGATCGTCGCCGGCTCGTCCGCCTTCGCCGTGGAGGTCGCCGGCAACGCCGACGACGCCGCCTCCACGGGCACGCCGTCCACCCTCGCCTCGCTCGACCCCACCGCCGCCGCCCGCGACATGTTCGCCGTCGGCTCCCGTGGCGAGGCTCGCGAGACCCTCGCCTCCGACGTCACCATCCGCGTCGACGGCGCCACCTACCCCGTCGTCTCCGGCGCCACGACCGTCGCCGAGGCCCTCCAGGCCGCCGGCGTCGTCCTCGGCACCGAGGACCGCGTCTCCCTCCCGCTGACCGACGCCCTGCCCGACAGCGGCGTCATCGTCGTCTCCCGCGTCACCGTCGAGGAGACCACCGAGCGCTCCGAGGTCCCCTTCTCGACCGTGGAGCAGCCGGACGCCGGGCTCGCCGTCGGCGTCCGGGAGGTCGTCACCGCCGGCCAGGTCGGCTCCCGCAGCGTCACCTATCGGGTGACCCTCGTGGACGGCGTCGAGGAGAGCCGCGAGGAGCTCATGAGCTCGCAGGCCGCGCCGGTCGACGAGGTGGTCCGGGTGGGCGCCGAGCCGCGCTCGATCGCTCGGGCGATGGTCGCGGCCCGCGGCTGGGGCTCGGAGCAGTTCGTCTGCCTCGACCGGCTGTGGACCAAGGAGAGCAACTGGAACCCGAACGCCCAGAACCGCAGCTCGGGCGCCTACGGCATCCCGCAGGCCCTGCCCGGCTCGAAGATGGGCACGGTCGCCGCCGACTGGCGCACCAACCCCGCCACGCAGATCACCTGGGGCCTGAACTACATCGCGGGCCGCTACGGCACCCCGTGCGGCGCGTGGGCCCACTCCCAGGCGGTCAACTGGTACTGACCCCACCCTGAGCCGCCGCGGGCGGCGGGTGCTCGAGGCCGACACGCCGTCACGGCCTCGCACCCGCCGCCCGCGGCACGTCCGGGCCCGGGCGCGACGATGATGGGGACGTCATCGCCACCGCTCGAGGGGAGACCCGCGATGCTCGCCGTCCACGTCCACGTCCACGTCGTCCCCGGGGGCCGGGAGGCGTTCCTCGAGGCCAGCCTCGCCAACGCGCGCGCCAGCCTCCAGGAGCCGGGCATCCTGCGGTTCGACGTCCTCGCCGACTCGGGCGACCCCGACCGCTTCGTCCTCGTCGAGGTCTACCGCGACGACGACGCTCCCGCCGCGCACAAGGCCACCGCCCACTACGCCGCCTGGCGCGACGCCGTCGCCGACCTCATGGCCTCCCCCCGCACGAGCGTGCGGTACACCCCGGCGTTCCCGGTCAGCGACGCCGCCTGGGCCTGCGACGCCGCGGAGGGCTGATGCGCTTCGAGCTCGCCGCCCCGGCCCGGATCCTCGTCGGCGACGGCGTCGCCACCGAGCTGCCCGCCGTCGTCCGCCAGGCCGTCGGCGAGCCGAACGCGCCGCTGTCGGCGCTCGTCGTCGTCGGCGCCCGCCCGGAGCGGACGGCCGCGCTGCGCGCCGCGCTCGCCGACGCCGGCATTGAGGGTCCGGCGCTGACCGTCAGCGGGGAGCCGACCGTCGACGTCGCCCGCGCCGGCGCGACGCGCCTGCGGGAGGTGGGGGCGGACGTCGTCGTCGCGATCGGCGGCGGGAGCGTGCTCGACGCCGCCAAGGCCGTCGCCGCGCTCGCCCCCAACCCCGGGGACGTCCTCGACTACCTCGAGGTGATCGGCGCCGGTCGCCCGCTGCCCCGCCCGTCCGTCCCCGTCGTCGCCGTGCCGACGACGGCGGGCAGCGGCTCCGAGGTCACGCGCAACGCCGTCCTGGCCTCGGCCGAGCACGGCGTCAAGGTCTCGCTGCGCAGCGCGAGCATGCTGCCCCGGGCCGCCGTCGTCGACCCGTGGCTGACCCGCGGCCTGCCGCCCGCGGTCACCGCCTCGACGGGGCTCGACGCGCTCACCCAGGTCATCGAGCCGTTCGTGTCCCCGCTCGCGAACCCCGTCACCGACGCGCTCGCCCGGGACGGCATCACGCGCGCGGCCCGCTCCCTGCGCCGGGCGTACGAGGTGGGCGACGACGACGCCCGCCGGGACATGTCCCTGGTCAGCCTCTTCGGCGGGCTCGCGCTCGCGAACGCCAGGCTCGGGGCGGTGCACGGCCTGGCCGGGGTGATCGGCGGCCTCGTCGAGAGCCCGCACGGCGCGGTCTGCGCCCGGCTGCTGCCGCTGGTCGTCGAGGCGAACCTGCGCGCGCTGCGGGAGCGGGCGCCGTCGTCGCCCGCGCTGGAGCGCTACGACGAGGTGGCGCGGCTGCTCACGGGACGGCCGGACGCCGTCGCCGAGGACGGCGCCGCCTGGGTGCGGGAGCTCTGCGACGCGCTCGCGATCCGGCCGCTCGGCGCCTACGGGCTGACGGCCGACCGGCTCGAGGACGTCGCGGTCGCCGCGGCGCGCGCGAGCAGCACCGCGGGCAACCCCGTGGTGCTCACGACGGCCGAGCTGGTCGGGGTGCTCGACCGGGCGATGTGACCGGGCTGCGCCGCAGGTCCTACGCCGCGCCCCGGAGGGGGTACTTCGATGGGCGTGCGCCGGGCGACCGGCGCGCGGGACCGGCTCGGGCCGGACCGTGCCCCACGACGCGCCTGCGGACGAGGACGCCATGATCGAGCTGCTGGTCGAGAACCCCCTGCTCCTGCTCTTCGTCACGTGCGCCATCGGGTACGCCGTCGGCCGCATCCGGGTGCGGGGCGCGAGCCTCGGCGTCGCGGCCGTGCTCTTCGTCGGGCTGCTCATCGGCTCGTTCAACCCCGACCTCAAGGTGCCGGACTTCGCGTTCACCTTCGGTCTCGCGGTGTTCGTCTACACGATCGGGCTCGCGAGCGGCGCGGGGTTCTTCCAGTCGTTCAGCCGCAAGGGTCTGCGCGACAACCTCTTCGTCATGG
>JBDIAU010000358.1:0-3149 GCA_039812565.1 Beutenbergiaceae bacterium | reverse complement strand
CACCCAGATCACTCGCGAGATGCGCCTCGCCCACGCCTTCGCCGAGGGCGACATGCTCTTCCTGCGCTACCTGCGGGCGCGCTGACAACCGGACCGGCATCATCCGGACCTCGCCGTCGGCCCGTTGGGGAGCCGTTGACCGGAGGGCACCCCTGGCAGGCGGCGCACCTTCAGGCGCCCGGCCCCGTCTGATCGGGTGGTCTGGCCGAGGATGACGCCGTCGCGTCGGGTGAACCGGGCCCCGGTCTCGAGGGTCTCCAGGGTGGTGGTGCCGCGGTGGATCTGGTGGTGGGCCTGCTATGCTCGAACACATGTTCGAGCAGACACGCCAGCATCGACACCGGCGCAGCTCACCCCACGAACCGTGGACAACCCCGGATCGTGGCGGACGCACCAAAGAGTGGGACGACTCATGAACCGTGCAGCCTTCGCCGCCTTACGCCTCAGCGAGGCGGCACCGGAGTGGAGAAGCCGGTCCGACGCCGTCGGCGGTCAGAGGTCGTCGTCGTCCGGGTTGCCGTTGACGGTGCTGTCACCGGCCCCGAGGAGCGGCGCCCATCGGATCCGTGCCGTCGGCCCCGCTGTCGTCGCACCGCCTGGCGCCACGCCCGGCGCAGCACCGGCACCCGCGACAGACGCACCCCCGACGCCCGACGGGACCAGCGCTCGCGACTCCCCCAGCCCCACCACCAAGGCCGTGAACCAGGTCAGCAGCGCGACCGGCAGCAGCAGCGGTGCAGCGACAGCCCCGATCACCGCGGCGCCCAGCAGGCTGCCGACGCCCCGCGGCTCGACCCGCGAACGGGTGAACTCCGCCCGGCCGGCAGCCCCGCCCGCCGGTCCGGAGCCGCCGCCCGAGCCCGCGCCACCACTGGCTCCGACGGGCGCGCGCCCCCGCTCCACGCCCGCCATCACGACTCCCACCAGGAAGGCGAGGAGCACAGTCCCCAGCACGAGGATCGCTAGCGTCGACGCGACGAGCAGCGCCACGGGCACCGCGACCAGCAGGGCGCCGAACAGCGCGAGGACCACCGGGTGACCGCCGAACCGCACACCCGTCCACATGAGCCAGCGCCGCACGGGCCCGGTCCCCGACTGCGCCAGAGTCTCGAGGAACACCTGGTCCGCCTCCCGGCGGGCCCGGTGCGTGAACGCCGACGGCGGACCGCCCTCACGGGAGACGACGCACAGCTGGTCGTGGATGATCGCGGGGAGCGTCTGCCGGCCGTAGCTGGCGACGACGCCCCACAGGATCGTCGGCACGGTCGCGAGGTCGGTCTTGACGTTCCTCGGCACGAGGTAGTCGACGGCCATCGGCTGCCAGTACTCCCCGGCGGCATCGGTGGCCTCGGGGCCGGCCGTCGTGTACCCGAACTCCGCGAGGACCTCGAACTCGGTCCGCCCGCGCCGGTCCTCGCCCACCTGTCGCAGGTCGACCGTGCTGATCCGCCGCCATCGCGACGAGTTGTCACGCTCGGGCGCCACGAACGGCATCCGACCTCCCGGTGCTCGGACGCGACCGGCCGCCGGACGGGGCCGGCCGGTACCTCAGACCCCCAGGACTGCCGTCCCGGCGATCGCCCACCGCTCGTCCCACGGCCCGATGGGCGCGACGCCGACGGCCTCGAGCTGGTCGTGCGCCAGCACGGACCACGCGGGGCGCGGCGCGGGCCGCACGAAGGCGTCCGACGTCGTCGGCGTCACCTTGGCCGGGTCGATGCCGGCGGTCGCGACGGCGGCCCGGGCGAAGTCGAACCACGAGCACCGCCCGCCCGACGTCGCGTGGTAGGTCCCCGACGGCGCGCCCGCCTCGACGAGGCGCAGCGCCAGGTCCGCGACGTCGCGGGTCCACGTGGGCTGTCCCACCTGGTCGTCGACGACGGTGAGCGAGTCGCGCTCGGCGGCCAGCTTGGCGATGGTCTTGGGGAAGTTGCCGCCGTGCTCGCCGTAGAGCCAGGCGGTCCGCAGGACGAGGTAGTCGCCCGTCTCGGCGCGTACCGCCCACTCGCCGGCGGCCTTGGTGCGGCCGTAGGCGGATCGTGGGGCGATGACGGCGTCAGCGGCGTACGGCTCGGAGGCGCCGCCGTCGAACACGTAGTCGGTGGAGATCTGGATCATCCGGGCGCCGGCGGCGCGCGCGGCGCGGGCGAGGAGCTGCGGGCCGACGGCGTTGATCCGGAACGCGAGGCCTTCGTTGGTCTCGGCGGCGTCGACGGCGGTGTAGGCGGCGCAGTTGAGGACGACGTCGACGTCTCGGACGTCGGCGGCGACGGCCACCGGGTCCGTGATGTCCAGCTCGGGCAGGTCGACCGCCCTGACCTCGTGCCCCGCCGTCGTGAGGATGTCGACGACGTCCGTCCCGAGCATCCCTGCCGCACCCGTCACCAACCAGCGCACACCAGGCTCCCTTGTTCGTCGTCGGCGTTCGTCGTCGGCCGCGTGATGCCGTCGCGGCGTCCTCACCTGCGGTCGGCCCCGCCGACTGCCGTTCGTGCAGCCTACCGACGCCCTACTGTGACGTGTTGGCACATGCCGTCCCGTCCACGACGCCGAGAGGGGTCCCCCATGGAGTACCGCGAGCTGTCCGTCCCGGGCGCCTGGGAGATCACGCCCCGCCAGTTCGGAGACGACCGCGGCGTGTTCCTCGAGTGGTTCAAGGAGGCCGCGTTCGCCGAGGCGGTCGGCCACCCGCTGAGCCTGGCGCAGGCCAACTGCTCGGTCTCGGCGGCGGGCGTGCTGCGCGGCATCCACTTCGCCGAGGTGCCCCCTGGTCAGGCCAAGTACGTCACGTGCCCCAAGGGCGCCGTGCTCGACGTCGCGATCGACATCCGGGTCGGCTCACCGACGTTCGGGCAGTGGGACACGGTCCTGCTCGACGACGTCGACCGTCGCGCCATCTACCTGTCCGAGGGCATCGGCCACGCGTTCCTGTCCCTCGAGGACGGTTCGACCGTGGTGTACCTGTGCTCCACGCCGTACGCCCCCGGCCGGGAGCACGGCGTCCACCCCCTGGACGAGACCATCGCGATCGAGTGGCCGACGACGGCGCGCGACGGCTCCCCGATCACGCCCCAGCTCTCGCCCAAGGACGCGGCGGCCCCGACGCTCGCCGAGGCCGAGGCGAAGGGCCTGCTCCCCTCGTGGGACGC
>JBDIAU010000357.1:0-3166 GCA_039812565.1 Beutenbergiaceae bacterium | reverse complement strand
CTCGGCGGCGCCGGCCTGACCAACCCCGACGCCACCGTCACGACGTCCTTCCGGACGGCGACCGACGCCCGCCGCCAGGGCATGGAGTACCGGGACGAGGTGTCCGCCGCCGGCGCGACCGGGACCGTGGTGACGACCACCGTCGTCACGCTCACCCACGACCCCGACCGGACGGCCGGGCTCGTCGGGCCCGCGACCGTGCAGCTGAACCCCGAGCAGGCCCTGGGGCCCGTGACGACGGTGCCCGCCTACCCCTACGAGCTGAGCTACGAGCGGGTCATCTCCTACACCGACCGCGACGGCCGCGTCGTCGACGTCGAGGTCACCGGCCGGGTCTGGTTCTCCGACCGCACCTGGGCGGACCAGATGGGGCAGACGACGGCGCCGTCGTTCGACGCCCTGCTGGCCCTCACCGGGGACCGCGGCGAGCTGACCGCCCGCCTCACCGGCTCCGGCCCGGTGACGCCCTACTGGGTGGAGCTCGCCAGCGACGCCCGCAGCGTCACCGCGCAGACGCAGGGCGCGGTCGAGACGTTCTTCGGCGGCCCGGGCTCGCGGTACTCGGCCGTGCGCCGCGCCGCGTTCCTCGACCCCCGGACGACGGCGGGAGAGCAGTTCACGTCGCTGCGCGCCGCGCTGAGCGTGGTCGACGCCGTGACGCTGCGGCAGCGGTCCGACGCCCAGGTGAGCTCGGCGACCGGGTCGGACCTCGCCGACCTCGTCGAGCGCGGCCTCGCCGCCGTCCTCGGCCCGGTCTTCGCCGAGCTCGACGCGTTCGGCGCCTGGCTCGACGAGCTCATCCCCGCCCCGCCCGAGTGGTTCGTCGGCGCGATGACGGCGGCGATGGAGGGCCTGTCGTGGCTCGGCGGCGAGCTGACCGCCTGGTGGCAGGGCCTGGACCCGCGACTGCGCGGCGTCCTCAAGGCGATCGGGTGGTTCGTCGTCGGGATCCTCGCCGTCGCGGCAGTCGCGCTGGTCGTGGTCGCGGCGGCGGAGGCGCTCGGCGTCGCGCTCGCGTTCGGCACGGCGATGCTCATCGTCGGCGCGGTGCTCCTGGTCGCCACGTTCCTGTACTCGGCGGTCATGCGGACGGTCGAGGCCGTGACGGTCGGCCGGCCGGAGGACGTGCTCCTCGTCCCGACGGTCGCCCTCATGGACACGGTCGGCATCTCGGCGATCATCGAGGCGTTCAGCGACCGCTCGGTGCTGACCGGGCGGACGCTCGGCCGCAGCGTGGAGGAGCGCTGGGAGGGCGGGACGAGCGGCGTCCTGCAGCTGATCTCGCTCATCCTCATGGCCCGGGGCCTGCGCGGCGGGCCGCCGCGGGGGAACCCCGCGGAGGTGTCCTGGCGGGGCGACGTCGGCGAGTTCCGCACCGTTCCCCGGGAGCGGCTCGGCCGGCTGCCCGAGGGGCACACGTGGCGGCGGGGCCCGAACGGGGAGTGGGTGGTCGACCGCGCCCCCGACGCCCCGGCGGTGCCGCTCGAGGTGACGGTCTCCGCGGACGGCCAGGGCCGGGTCAGCCACGTGGTGCGCTCCGGGGACACCGTGCTGCACTCGGACACCATGCCGCGCGCCGTCGGCGACACGCGCACGTCGGGCCCGCGCCTGCCCGCCGAGCTGGAGGGCACCGGCGTCGAGAACCCGTACCGGGTGCCGAACGAGCCCAACCCGATGGACAAGGGCCACCTCACCGACTACGCGGACGTCTTCGAGGGCCCGGACGCCCACAACCTCAACACCGACCCCCGGAACTTCACCCCGCAGGCCCGGTGGTGGAACCGGTGGGTGCGCAACACCCTGGTCCAGAACATCCGGCTGCGCGGCGGGGGCTACCGGGAGATCCCGATCTACGACGGACCGGTGCGGACCACCGCGGACGGCACCCGGATCCCGTCCCACTACGTCTTCGTCGAGACGAACCCCCAGGGGCAGGCTGTGAGAGCGTGGCGTGTGCCCAACGACAACGCGCTGACCGGCCGCACCCAGGCCGTGCTGCCGCAGTACGCGATCGACCCCGCGACCGCGCCCCGCGGACTCGTGACCCCCGACGGCCGGGTGGCGCGGCCGGGCACCTGGGTGGCGGGCGTGCAGGTCCTCGGGCAGCTCGGACGGGACGAGCGCCGCGACGACGGCGGGCCCCGGTGACGACGTTCCCTCTGCTCGACGCGGCGGGCCTGCGCTACACGGTCCGGACCACGTCCCGGGGCGTGCCGTACGCCGGGCTGGCCTGGGCGTCCCGCGACCCCGACCGCCCCCTCGCCCTCACGCTCCTCGACGCCGACGGCGTCCTGCGCCTCACCGCGCACGACGTCGCCCGCGACACCGCGGGGGGGCTCGCCCGGCTGCACGTCACCACCACCCGCCTGCCCCGCGGGCGCCTCCTGCGCCGCCCCGACGCCGCCGCGTCGGACCTCGCCGTGACCATCTGGGGGGCCCGGCGCCGGGCGACCGGCGACCTGTGGGCAGCGTTGACGTACCTCGAGGACGTCCGCGACTGGCTGGCGGGCGTCGCGCCGCCGCCCATCCCGCCGGGCGCCCTCGAGCGGGTCGCGCAGGTCGACGTCGACGGCGTGCCCGTCCGGGTCGGCACGGGGTCGGGGGGCGCCGCCGTCGCCGTCGCGGACGTCCCGGTCCCGCCCCTGCGGATCGACGCCGCGACCGCGGCGTGGGTGGACCGCCTCCAGTGGTGGGCGCCGACCGGGCGGTTCCTCCTCGGCGCCGGCGACACCCTGCGCGCGGAGGCGAGCTCCGAGCCCCTCCCCGACGACGGCGACCCGGCCGGCCTGCGCGCCCAGGTCGCCGCCGCTGCGGCGGCCCTCGCCGCGGAGGCGGTGCGGACCTGGGCGACCCGGGACTGAGGGCGACCACCTATCGGGAGCGCGCCGCGCAGGGGTCGCACCGTGGTCCCCGGCTGTCGGGGTCGCCTCAGCCGGGCGTACGGTCGATCGGAGCGTGCGGGCGCCTCTCACCGCGCCCGCCGGAACGGGTCCGGACCAGGGGGTCGGGTGGGCGCGGTTGCGACGGCGATGGAGCGGGGCGCGAGGGCGAAGGGCGCGAAGGAGAGCGTCCCCGCCCCGGCAGCGCTCCGCGAGAGCGCCGGGAGTCCGGCGGCGAGCCCGGCGGTGCCCGTCCTGGTGCCCGGGGAGGCAGCGCGGGCCGGGGC
>JBDIAU010000356.1:0-3167 GCA_039812565.1 Beutenbergiaceae bacterium | reverse complement strand
TCGGGATGGTGCGCGACGTCGAGGACCTCCTCATCCTCGTCTGGACGCTGCTGGAGGACCGGGAGTTTGTCCGGCACGGCACGCGGGTGCCGCGGCCGGCGATCGGCGCGCTCGCGCCGGACCTCGTGCTGCGACCGCCGCGCCTGCCGGACGCCGGGGTGTGGGCGGAGGCGATGCGCCGCGCCGAGGCGCTGTGGGGGGTCCCGCGCGAGCCTCGGCTGTCCGCGGCGGGGGTCGGTCGCGTGGCCAGCGCGGTCCGGGCGAAGGCGTCCGGCCAGCGCGGCGACGCCGCCCGGCTCGTCACCGCACTCGGCAAGCACGCCGGGGCGCTGGGCCTGGACGACCACGCCGTCACCGGGCGGCGGCACACGGCCCGACGGGCGCTCGAGCTCGTCGAGTCGCTCGCCGCGCAGCGCGACGACACCGCGCTCGTGGAGGAGCTCGCCCTCGCCGACCTCCCAGCCGAGCCGCAGGCGCTCGCGACGTCGCTGGCCAGTGCGGGGACGGTCGCGGGGAAGCTGGAGACGTTCGACTGGGACCTCGTCCAGGCGCTCGACGGTGTCGCGGCGGAGGTGGCGTCGCCGATCCGAGAGGCGCTCGCGCAGGCGGCTCGGGCCGAGGAGCTGCACGCCGCACTCGCGCCGGTGCTCGACGCCGCCCGGCGGGACGCGCTGCGCGTCATCGTCGCGACGCCGCCGCCGGTCGTCGGGCCGCCACCCCCGGTGCCCCCCGTCGTCGAGCCGGAGAGGCCCGGTCCGACTCCACCGCACGAACCGCCCGCGGGACCGGACGACATCGTGCTCACCATCCCCGTGGGGGAGCTGCACCACCGCCTCATGCAGGTGGAGCGCGACATCCGCGTCGCGCTGCGCGGCCAGCAAGGCTCCCGGGTGAGGATCACGTGGCGACTGGAGTGACCACCCGGACGCAGCCGGCCTCTGAGGCTCTGGTCCGCGAGAAGGCGCGGCGGCTGGTGGCCGCCGGGCGCTCGCGCCTGCTCCTGCTGCGGGCGACGCCACGGTGGTCCGGTCCCGACTCGATCCCCGTCGACGGCGCCCGGGTGCTCGTCCGCCCCGCGGTCTCGCAGCTCGCCGCGCTGGACGCCATCACCGAGGCCGGGCCCGACGACTACCTCATCCTCCTCACCGACCGCACCGACCACGAGCTCGGCGACGCCGTCCTGGTCCGCGCCGAGCGGCAGCGCGTCGAGCAGGTCGACGAGTGGGACGCGATCCCCGAGCTGTTCGGCGCCCGGATCGTCGCCCCGGACCTGCGGCGGGCGGGCTCGTGGGTGCCGAGCGCGCTCCTCGACCACATGCCCGCGGGCGGCTGGCCGCATGTGCCCACCGGCACGGTGAGCAAGGACGCCGCGTTCACGGCGCTTCTCGCCCAGGTGCTCCGGCTGCCCGTGCGCGACGACCTCGACGGCGTCCGCGTGCTCGAGGCGCTCGACTCACCCGAGGTCCGCTCGGCCTGGCAGGCTGCCGAGGACCCGCTTCGGAGCGGGCTCGTCGACTGGGCGTGGGAAGGTCTCGGTCCGGTCGGTGCGCTCGCGCTGACGGCTGGCGCCGTGCAGGGGGCGGTGTCCGTGGTTGCCGTCGCGCTCGCCGTCGACGTCCTGTGGCCGGCGGGCCCCGCCGAGGCGCCCCAGCCGGACCAGATCGCCGCCCGGACGCGGATCGAAGCCCGCTTCGGCGGGCAGGTGGTGCGCCCCGCCGACGCCCGGGCGCTCGCCGACGCGGCCCGCGGCGTCATCGCCCGCATGCTGGTCGACGACGACTCCGCGCGCCTCGGGGTGCTCGCCCAGGCCGAGGCGCTGCTGGGCGACCTCGGCTGGGCGGGCGGTGCCGCCCGCTCCGACGTCCTGCCCGCCGGGTTCCGCGCGCGGCTGCGCGAGCTCGCCCGCGTCGTCGGGAGCCCGCTCACCGGCGAGGCCCGGTCCAAGGCGCTCGAAGGTGCGCTGCGTGACCTGCTCCAGCACCTCCTCGAACGGCGGGAGCCCGACGACGTGCGGGCCGCGCGCATGGCCGTGCGCCTGGAACGGTGGCTCGCGACGCCTGAGGGCAGCGCTCCGGCCGGTCTCGGCGCGGCGATCCTCGGCCAGGTCCACGACGGCGCGTGGGTCGACCGCGCGGCCGCCGCGATCTGGACGGGATCGAGCGACCCCGAGGTCGCCGACGCCTACCGCGGGCTCTTCGCGCGGGTGCAGGCGCGACGCCGTGAGTCGGACGAGCGCGCCGCGCGGTTCCTCGCGGAGGCCACCTCTCGCGACAAGGCGCCCGACGGCGTGGTGCCCGTCGAGGAGCTGCTCCAACGCGTCGTCGTCCCCCTGTCGGCCGCGAGGCCCGTGCTCCTGGTGGTCCTCGACGGGATGAGCATGTCCGCCGCGACCGAGATCGTGGACGGCGCGGTCGGGGCCGGGTGGATCGAGCAGGTCCCGGAGGCGAGCGGACAGCGCACCGGCGCACTCGCGGTCCTGCCCAGCGTGACGGCGTACTCGCGCACGTCGCTCTTCGTCGGCCAGCTGGTGGCCGGGACGCAGGATGCGGAGAAGCGCGCGTTCCGCACCACGTTCGGTGGGCCGGTCTTCCACAAGGACGACCTGCGGGCGCCGGCCGGGCAGCAGCTCCCGGAGCGGCTCGTCGCCGCGCTGGAGGACTCGGCGTCGTCGGTGGTCGGCGTCGTGCTCAACACCATCGACGACGCGCTCGACAAGGCCGACCCCGGCGGCACGCGCTGGACCATGGACCGCGTCCAGCACCTGTCTCCGCTGCTCGACGCCGCCGCGTTGGCTGGGCGCGTGGTGGTCCTGACCGCGGACCACGGGCACGTCGTCGAACGTGGGGGCGAGGCGCGGCCCGTGCCGGGCGCCGACGCGCGGTGGCGTCCCGTCGCGTCGGGGCCGGTGGGTGAGGGTGAGATCCTCGTCCGGGGACGCCGGGTGCTGGCCCCGGGCGGCGCGGCCGTGCTGCCGTGGCGAGAGGACCTGAGGTACGGGGCCAAGCGCGCCGGGTACCACGGCGGGGCGAGCCTCGCCGAGGTCACGGTCCCCGTCGTCGTTCTCGACCGGCCGGGCGCCGCGCCGGTGCCCGGCTGGGTCCCCGCGGCGCCGCCCGCGCCCGCGTGGTGGAACGACCCGGTGGTCCGGCGGGAGCCAGTCGCCGGTA
>JBDIAU010000355.1:0-3167 GCA_039812565.1 Beutenbergiaceae bacterium | reverse complement strand
CCCGACGTCGTGCGCTTCCTGCTCGAGGTGACCCGGATCTCCGACCTCGTCGAGGTGGTCGACGTCGACCCGGGCTTCGACGACGACCCCGACGGCGGCCCGCCGGAGCCCCCGCCCGACCTCGTCGCCTGACCCCACCCCCTCCTCCCCCCACCCCCGCGGATCGCGAACATCCGGGCGGATCGCGAACTCCCGATGTTCGCGATCCGCCGTCGTGTTCGCGATCCGCGGGGGTGGGGAGGGTGGTGGGGGCGCAGACGGCGACGGCGCCCCGGGAGTCCCGGGGCGCCGTCGGCGGTCGAGCGGTGCGGCTCAGGCCGTGGGGCTCAGAGCTTGTGACCGGCGGAGCCGAGCTGCTGGCAGGCCTCGACGAGGCGCGCGGCCAGACCGGCCTCGGCCTTCTTGCCCCAGACGCGCGGGTCGTAGGTCTTCTTGTTGCCGACGTCGCCGTCCACCTTGAGGACGCCGTCGTAGTTCTTGAACATGTGGTCGACGACGGGGCGCGTGAACGCGTACTGCGTGTCGGTGTCGATGTTCATCTTGATGACGCCGTTGGCGACCGCCTCGGCGATCTCCTCGGCCGTGGAGCCCGAGCCGCCGTGGAAGACGAGGTCGAACGGGCTCTCCTTGCCGATCGCCTCGCCGACGGCCTTCTGGATGTCCGCGAGGATCGACGGGCGGAGCTTGACGGCGCCCGGCTTGTACACGCCGTGCACGTTGCCGAAGGTGAGGGCCGTGAGGTAGCGGCCCTTCTCGCCGGCGCCGAGCGCCTTCACCGTCGCGAGGCCGTCCTCGGGGGTGGTGAAGAGCTTCTCGTTGATCTCCGCCATGTGGCCGTCCTCCTCGCCACCGACGACGCCGACCTCGATCTCGAGGATCGTGCGCGCCTGCTGCGAGAGCTCGAGGAGCTCGGCCGAGATGACGAGGTTCTCCTCCAGCGGGACGTTGGAGCCGTCGTACATGTGCGACTGGAAGGTCGGCAGCTTGCCGGCCTTGACCTGCTCGATCTCGATGGCGAGGAGCGGGCGGACCCAGCTGTCGAGGTTCTGCTTGGTGCAGTGGTCCGTGTGCAGCGCGACGGTGATCGGGTAGTTCTTGGCGACCTCGGCGGCGTACGCGGCGAGCGCGAGGGAGCCGGCCACGCGGTCCTTGATCGTCGAGCCGGACGCGTACTCGGCGCCTCCGACCGACACCTGGATGATGCCGTCGCTCTCGGCCTCGGCGAAGCCCTGGATGGCGGCGGTCACGGTCTGGGAGGACGTGATGTTGATGGCCGGGAAGGCGTACTTGCCCGCCTTGGCCTTGTCCAGCATCTCGTTGTAGACCTCGGGGGTTGCGATCGGCATCGCGACGCTCCTGTACTCGGTAGCCGGTGTGGATCGGGTCCGAGTCTTGCAGATCAGGCCGGGTCCCGGGCTGGGCCCGGCGCCCCGATTTCCGGGCCCGCGCACCGATAGGGTTCCGCCCTTCACCTGTCCGGCGGACCGCCGTGCTGCACCACCCAGGCGTGCATCGCGATCGCCGCCGCGGCGCCCGCGTTGATCGACCGGGTCGAGCCGTACTGCGCGATCGCCAGCACGTCCCGGCACGCGGCGACCGCCGCGGGCGAGAGGCCGACGCTCTCCTGCCCGAGCAGGAGCACGCAGGCGCGGGGCAGCGGGTAGCCCTCCAGCGGCACCGAGCCCGGCACGTTGTCGACGCCGAGCAGGGGCAGCGCCGCCGACGCCGCCCACGACGCCAGCGCGGCGACGTCCGGGTGGTGGCGCACGTGCACGTACCGGTCCGTCACCATCGCACCCCGGCGGTTCCACCGCCTGCGCCCGACCACGTGCACGCCCGCCACGTTGACCGCGTTCGCCGTCCGGACCACGGAGCCGATGTTGAGGTCGTGCGCCCAGTTCTCGATGGCCACGTGGAGCGGGTGCCGCCGGGTGTCGAGGTCGGCGACGATCGCCTCGACCGTCCAGTAGCGGTACGCGTCCACCACGTTGCGTCGGTCGCCGTTCGCGAGGAGCTCGGGGTCGTAGCGCCGCCGGCCGTCGACGTCGAGGTCCGGCCACGCGGCGGGCCCTCCGGGCCATGGCCCGACGCCGACGGCGCCCGGCTCCTGACCCTCGACCTCCCGGTCCCCCGGCTCCCGGCCGGGCGACGTGACAGACGTCACCCCCTGGTCCACGGCACCCTCACAGGCTCCTTCCCGGTGCGCACCCCCGCCCGGACCGTACCCTGGACGGGTGCCAGACCTGGCCTCGACGGCCGCCGCCGCCCTGCCCGCCCTCGGGCCCGCCCCGATGCTCGGACCCGACTGGCTGGACCCCGGGACGATCCTCGAGAACCTCATCTCCTGGCTGGGCCCGTGGGCCGTGCTCGGGGTCGCCGCGATCGTCTTCGCCGAGACCGGGCTGCTCGTCGGCTTCTTCCTGCCCGGCGACTCCCTGCTCTTCACGCTCGGCATGTTCGTGGGCGCCGGGACGATCACCACGCCGCTGCCCGTGGTGCTCGCCGTGCTCTTCGTCGCGGCGCTGCTCGGGAACTCGACGGGCTACCTGATCGGCCGCAGGGCCGGGCCCAAGGTGTTCGACCGCCCCGACTCCCGCCTGTTCAAGCAGGAGCACGTCACGCGGACCCACGACTTCTTCGCCAAGCACGGCGGGAAGGCGATCGTCCTCGCCCAGTTCGTGCCGATCGTCCGGACGTTCACGCCCGTGATGGCCGGCGTCGGCAAGATGCGCTACCGGCACTTCTTCCTGTTCAACCTGGTCGGTGCGCTGCTCTGGGCGGTCGGGGTCACGCTCCTCGGCGTCTGGCTCGGCCGGTTCCCGTTCGTCCAGCACAACATCGAGTACATCCTGCTCGCGATCATCGGGATCTCGGTGGCGCCGATGCTCGTGGAGTACCTGCGCAACCGCGCTGCGCTGCGCCGCGTGCAGGCCCTCGCCGCCGCAGCCCCCACGGCCGCGGCTCCGAGCACCCCGGCGCCCGGCACCCCGGCGCCCGGCACCCCGGCGCCCAGCAGCGAGGCGCCCGAGGCCTGAGCCCGGGCGTCGGCGCCGGATCGGGTCAGCGGCCGGGCGGGTACCCGGGCTGTCCGCCGCCCTGGCCCGGAGCGAAGCCCCCTGGCTCGCCGCCCCACGGCGCGTCACCGGGCGTGTCCCGAGGCTCGGCGG
>JBDIAU010000354.1:0-3177 GCA_039812565.1 Beutenbergiaceae bacterium | reverse complement strand
TCGGGCTCGGCCCCGACGCCGACCTCGGGGAGCTGCGGCAGATCGCCGCCGTGACCCACGGTGCCGCGTACGAGGTGCACGACGCCCGGATGATGCGGGACGTCGTGGCCGACGCCCTCGCCAGCCGGCCGTGCCGGCCGGGGTGCTGAGACGCGGGCGGAGGGGCGGACGACCCGAGCCCGCCGCGGGGCGAGCGCTCGCCGGGCGGGTCGCCTACAGCGTGATCCAGCTCGTCGTGACGCACCGCCCGGCTGCGGTGCAGCACGTGAGGCGGAACCGGGCCCGCGGGGCGGGACGGAACGCGAACCAGCCCAGGGTGTCGGCGGGCACGTCGTGCGCAGAGCCGTCGGCGGTGTGGACGGTGACGGTCGCCGCCTGCGGGGGGACGATCTGGCCCATGACCCCCGTCGAGGTGACCTCGAGCTCGATGCCGAGGTCGTGCGTCGAGTAGGCGAGCGAGCGCAGCGAGGCGACCTCGGACCTCGTCACGACGAGCAGGCCCGCGTCGTTCGACGCCAGGTCGTCCGCCGCCTCGCGCGAGGAGTCGTACGTGAGCCGCGCGAGCTCGGCGTCGAGCGTGCGGAGGGAGAAGATCGCCACGCCGTCCTCGACGATGTCGCCGGGGACCTCGCGCCGCGCCTTCAGCGCGTCCGCGAGCTCGGTGAGGATCTCCTCGTCGGTGGGTCGGTCGTCCATCGTCACGATCCCTGCAGTCGGTGGGTCAGCGGGTGGGCCGCGGGGCCTCGAGGAGGGCCGCGACCGCGGGGTGTCGCCGGATCTTGTGGAGCAGCCGCCCGCGGGTCGGCCCGATGCTGCCGACGGCGATCCGGAGACGCTCCGCGATGTCGACGTAGGCCAACGGCGGGTCGTGCATCAGGAGGATCAGGAGCTCCTTCTGCTGCGGCGGGAGCTCCTCGAACGCGAGCAGGAAGGCGGCGTGGCGTTCGGCGCGCAGGACCAGGTCGTCCACCGTCTCCGTGAGATCGGCGACGTCGGCCGCGACCTCCCCGACGAGCTCGCGTCGGTGGCGTGCACCCTTGCCGGTGACGACGTGGAGGCACTCGCGACGCGCGGTGGTCGCGATCCACCCGGGCAGGGCCGCGGGTTCGCGGATGGTGTCGAGGTGCTCCAGGAGCGCCAGCCACACGGCCTGCGCCACGTCTTTGGCGTCCGCCTCGCCCAGCTGATGGCGCCGGCACACCGCGAGGACGAGCGGGGCGAATCGCTCGACGAGCCCCGCCCACGCCCGCTCGTCCCCCCGGCGAGCGCGCTCGACGAGGGCGCCGGTCTCATCGGTCGGCGTGGACATCGGCGAGGGCGAGCTCGAACCGGTCGTCCGACCTGTACGTGAGCGGCAGCTCCGGAGTCGACACGTCGGCCGGGCTGTCGGGGTCGGACGGGAGGAAGCCAGGCGCTGCGCGGACGACGCCGTCGGTGGCGCGGACGACGTCGCGCAGCGCGAGGCGGACCGCCAGCCGGCGCGAGGCGAGGTCGGAACCGCCCAGGAACCGGAGCCGCTCGGCCGCCGTGCTCGCCAGGTGCCCCGCAGCGATCGCGGCGGACAGCGAGGAGCCCGACCAGGTGGCGAACCCGTCGAACATCGTCGGCGCCTCGTCGGCGTCGTCGAACCTCACGGGCCCTCGGAAGAAGGTGCTGGTCAGCCGCTCGCCCGGGGCGGTGAGCGCCAGCCACGGGGTCTGCGGGGTGAAGGGGGCGAGCGCGTCGTCGCGACCGCGGGCGCCGACGGCGACGACGCCGTCGAGCGCGGCCGGCCAGCTCGGAGAGGTCCGGTGCACGGTCGCCGCGCCGTCGACGCTCCCGTGGTTGCCGCTGGCCGCGACGAGGAGGGCCCGGTCGCGGGCCATGGCCACGGCCGTCGCGAGCACCAGCGGCGGCTGGCCGTCCTCGGTGAAGCACCCGATCGGCAGGGCGACGACGTCGGCGCCCGCGTCCACGAGGTCGAGGATCCCGACGGCGACGTCCCACGCGAGCGCGCGGGCGCCGTCGTCGTCCAGGACGCCCCGGACGACGAGGCGCGCGTACGGCGCGTGCTGGGCGACGAGGCCCGCGAGGAAGGTGGCGTGCCCGGTGCGGTAGTGCCACGGCGGCTGCGCGCTCAGGCGGGTGCTCACGGGTTCCAGCTGCAGGCCGAACGCCTCCTGCTCCAGGACGGGCGTGTCGACGAGCCCGACGGTGATCCCGCGACCACCGTCGCCGGCCACCCACGTCGGCGCGTCGGCGGGCGCGGGGAAGTCGTCGCTCCGGATGACCATGTAGGGCGAGCCCTCGCCGGCCACGACGTCGCGGTTCTTCCCCATGACGGGGAACCAGCCGTCGTACCTGGTCGCGTAGCGCACGCGCAGGCCGGCCAGCACCTTCTCGACCGGGTCGCTCGCGCGCAGCGCCCGGGAGTCGCCGGGCAGCCGTCGCTCCTCGAGCTCCGGCGCGAAGACCCTCTCGAGCTCCGACCCGCTCGCCAGGAGCGCGACCTTGGTCAGGCCGAGGCGGCGGTCGGCGTCGGTCGCGACGGCCATCCCCTCCAGCGAGGCGAGGACGGCCGGCACGTGGTCGGTCGCGACGACGATCTCCCGCGCACCCGCCCGGGCGCCCGCCCGGTCAGCGCCGAGGTCTGAACCGCTCACCTGTTCCGCCACCCTTCACGTCGTCTCTCGTGGGCCGTCACCTCCCCAGAGGTGCCGGACGAGGCCGTGATACGTCGAGGCCCGAGGAATCTCTCACGGACCCACCGGCGCCGCAGTGGGGTAGTCGCGAGGTGGGACGGCGTTGCGGGCCGTCGCAGCAGAGCCCCACGCTCGGGCGATGAGTGCGTCCGCACTGGGCGAGGTGAGTGCGTCCGCACTGGGCGAGGTGAGTGCGTCCGCACTGGGCGAGGTGAGTGCGTCCGCACTGGCCGAGGTGAGTGCGTCCGCACTGGGCGAGGTGAGTGCGTCCGCACTGGCCGACGAGGCTGCGCGGCTCGCGTCGGCGGATCCTCACGACGCCCGGGTGCTGGCGGCTCGAGCGCTGGAGCTCGCGAAGGTCGAGAAGGACCTTGCCACCCAGGCGCGCGCCGAGCGGGCGCTCGGCCTCGCCGCGATGCACGGGGAGGGCGTGTCCGTCGCGCTGCGGCACCTGCGCCGGGCGGTCGCCCTCGCCCGGCGGGCCGGCGACCCGCAG
>JBDIAU010000353.1:0-3193 GCA_039812565.1 Beutenbergiaceae bacterium | reverse complement strand
CGCGCGACGGCGCTTCCTCCTCCGCCCGCCGCCCGCCCCGGCGCCTCGTCCCGCCCCGGCGCCTCCTCCGCGAGTTCGCACCTCAGGCCCGAGGTCGCACCCTGCACGGTGCGACCTCGGGCCGGAGGTGCGAACTCGGCGGGACGAATCGCGCCCGTCAGCCCGCGCGGGCCGCGGTCGTCACGCGCAGCGGGATCCCGTCGGACCACACCACCACGCCCCACGGCAGGAACGGCGGGCGCGCGACGGCGGTGAGCGTCACCTGCGCGGTCCGCCCGTCCGACGTCCCCGTCGGCTCGGCGACCGCGAGCCCCGTCAGCCCCGCCGCACCCGGGGACGAGGCGAGGTGCTCGGCGACGGCCGCGCGGACGCCGTCGTCGGTCAGGGGGACGACGGCGCCGCCGGCGCCCGTGTAGAAGGTCTCGGCATCGAGGGCGTCGGCCGCGTCGAGGGCCGCCGCGTCGGCGAGGGCGAGCAGCTCGGTGCGCTCGAGGTGCACGGCCGCCGCGCTGGCGATGAGCAGCACCAACGCCAGTGCGAGCAGGCCGTACGCCAGCCCGAGCAGGAGGACCTGGCCGGCGTCGCCGCCGCCACCCGACCCCACCCGCCGCCGCACGGCCGCGACCCCGTTCACGGCGCCACCACCGCCCGGAACTCGTCGACGACGGCGACGAACCGGCCCACCACCGGCACCTGCGCCGGCACCGAGCCCCGCACGGCATCCGGCACCCCGGGCAGCGGGACGTCGACCCGCACCTCGACCACCACCCGCCCCCCGGGCGTCACGCACGGCGCCTCGTCGCAGACGACGCGCAGGGCGTCGCTGGCGTCGACGTCGAAGCCCTGGTCCGCGAACGCGAGCTCGACGGCGGCGCCCGCACGGGCCAGACCTTCGGCGTCGCCCTCCGCCCGCGCGATCACCCGAGCCGCCTCCCGCGCCCCGCCCTGCGCGGCGTAGACCGCCGCCTCCACCCGCGCCAGCGTCAGCACGACGTAGACGATCGGCACGAGCAGCAGCAGCGCCAGCCCGAGGAACTCGACGACCGCGCTGCCCGCGTCACCCGGCCGGCCGCCGCGCCGCAGCCGCGCAGCGACCGGTGCGAGCGCCCGCCGCACGGCACGGGCCACCGCAGCCCCGACGACGGCGCCGGCTGCCCTCACGCCGGCCCCTCCACCATCGCCCGCCCGGTCGCGGTGACCACACCGCCCGGCCCGACCAGCCCGAGCACGGGCAACGGCGCGCGGACGTGCACCTCGACCACCGGAACCCCGTCCAACGATCCGACGACCGCGACGACGTCGTCGGCGTACCGCGGCGAGAGCGCGCTCGCGATGAGGTCGCGCGAGCGCGCCGCACCGGCCGCCGGCGAGCTGCCCTCCAGGGCGCCGTACCGCGCCCCCTCGACGGCGCAGTCGATGAGCGTGGCGCGGACGTGGAGCGCGAGCGCCAGCTGCACGACGGCGACGAACAGCACCGTCAGCAGCGCCCCGACCAGCGCGAAGTCGACGACGGCGCTCCCCCGGTCACCCGGGCCGGCGGCGCCGCGCCGGCTCACTGCCCGAGGACCCGCTGGATCGCCGTCTCGAACACCTGGGTCAGCGCCGGCCCGGCGATCGCCCACAGCGTCACCACCAGGCCCGCGGTCATCAGCGTGACGAGCACCCAGCCGGGCACGTCGCCCCGGTCCGACGGCCCGTCCGCCACCCGGCGCGTCAGCACCCGCACCGTGCGTCGTCCCGACGCCAGCACCCGCTCGACCATGTCGTCTCCTTCGTCCGTCGTGCCCGGGCTCAGAGCCCGACCCGGAGCACCGACAGCCCCGGGAAGATCGCGAACAGGACGGTCACCGGAAGGATCAGGAAGACGACCGGGACCATCATCAGCACCTCTTTGCGCCCGCCCGTCTCCATGAGCTGGCGGCGCCCGACCTCCCGCGCGTCGCCCGCCTGCGCGCGAAGCACGTCCGCGAGCGGCGAGCCGCGCTCCATGGCCACCGAGATCCCCTCGGTGAACCGGACGACGCTCGCCAGCGAGGTCCGGTCGGACATCCGCTCCAGCGCGCGCACCAACGGCGTCCCCGAGCGCGCGTCGGCGAGCGTGCGCCGCAGCTCGGCGGCGAGCTCACCGCTCGTGCTCGTCGCGACCCGCTCCAGCGCCCCGACGGGCGACTCCCCCGCCCCGACCGCGAGCGCGAGCAGCTCCGCGACGGTCGGCAGCTCGGCGACCATCCGCTCCTCGCGCCGGCGCACCGCCTGGGTCAGCGCCCGGTCGCGGGCGACGGCGCCCACCACCCCGCACAGAGCCACGAGGATCGTCAGCGGCACCGGCGCGAAGCCCCGCGCGGCCCCGACCGTGACGGCGAGCACGAGACCGACCGCGAGCCCGGCGGCCGCCCACAGCACCTGCTCGACGCGCAGCTGCTCCACGGTCAGCCCGGACCCGCTGAGCGCGAGCCGCCGGCGGATGCTGGCGGAGGACGAGCCGAGCCGTTCGAGCAGCCGGGCGGCGTCGGCGAGGACCGGGGCGAGGAGACGCTCCGCGGCGGCGAGCGGCGTCGTCGTCCTCGGTTCGGCGAGGAGGCGCGACGTCCGGGGACGTTCACGCAGGTAGGGGGCAAGGCGCGAGTCGAGCGTCGGGCGCCTCGACCACGCGTGGGCGACGACGAGCCAGGCCCCCAGCCCCGCGGCGAGCCCCAGCACGGCACCGAGGAGGGTCGGCTGCGACGCACTCACCGCAGCACCCGCACGTCCTCGGGCAGGCGCCCGATCCGCAGCATGAGGCGGTAGGCGACGAGGCACGCGACCGCCCCGGCCACCAGGACGGCGACGCCCGCCGGGGTGTCGAACGCCGCCGCGGTACCGGGCCGTGTGGCGAGGAGGGCGAGGACGAGCCAGGGCGCGGCGACGGCGAGACGCGCGCCGGCGACGGTCCAGCTCTGCCGCGCCTCGAGCTCGCCGCGGGTGCGCAGGTCCTCGCGCAGGAACTGGCCGAGGGTGCGCAGGAGGCGCCCGAGGTCCGTGCCGCCGACGTCGCGGGTGAGGCGCAGGGCCTCGATGATCCGGTCGGCGACGGGGTCGGCGAGGCGGGCCTTGAGCAGCGTGAGGGCCTCCGCGAACCGGCCCGTCGCGCGGTAGTCCTCGCCGAACGCGACGAAGGCGGGCCGCAGCTCGGCGGGTCCGCGCTCGCCGAGCG
>JBDIAU010000352.1:0-3195 GCA_039812565.1 Beutenbergiaceae bacterium | reverse complement strand
CCCTCGAGCGCCTGACGGCCCTGACCGCCGGAGCCGACCGTCGCGCCCTTCTTCGAGCCCGGCTTGCGCACCGCGCCGCGGCGCGCCGAGTTCCCCGCCATCACGTCATCCCTTCAACGACCAGCGTGCACCGGCAGGCGAGTCCTGCACGACGACGCCCGCCTCGGTGAGCTGGTCCCGCAGCGCGTCCGCCCGCGCCCAGTCCCGGGCGCGCCGGGCCTCCATCCGGTCCCGCAGGACGGCCTCGACGAGCACGCCGAGCGCCGTCGTCGCCGCCGCCTCCGCCCGGCCGGGCGCGCCGTCCGACCACGGCGCAGCCAGGGGGTCGAGGCCGAGCACGTCGAGCATGGCCCGGACCTGCAGGACCGCCTGCCGGGCGTCGTCGTCGCGGTCGTCCGCGAGTGAGGTGTTGCCCGCCCGGACGGCCTCGTGGACGACGGCGAGCGCGGCGGAGACGTTGAGGTCGTCGTCCATCGCGGCGACGAACGCCGGCGGCAGCTCGACGGCGGCCAGGGGCGTGGCGTCCGGGCCCAGCCGGTCGACCGCGCGGTGCACGAACCCGGCGAGCCGCTCCCACGCGGCGCCCGCCTCCTCGAGGGAGGCGTCCGAGAACTCGACGGTGGAGCGGTAGTGCACCCCGCCGAGGGCGTAGCGCAGGACCACGGGGGCGGCCCGGGTCAGGACCGCGTCGACGAGCAGCGAGTTGCCGAGCGACTTGCTCATCTTCTCCCCGCCCACCGTCACCCACGCGTTGTGCACCCAGTGCCGGGCGAAGCCGTACCCGGCGGCGCGCGACTGCGCCTGCTCGTTCTCGTGGTGCGGGAAGCGCAGGTCGATGCCGCCCCCGTGGATGTCGAAGGTCTCCCCGAGGTAGCGGTGCGCCATCGCGGAGCACTCGAGGTGCCAGCCCGGGCGGCCGCGACCGAACGGCGTGGGCCAGGACGCCGTCGCCGGCTCGCCCGGCTTGGTGCGCTTCCACAGGGCGAAGTCGCGGGGGTCGCGCTTGTCGTCGGCCTCGGCCTCGCCGCCGTCCTCCGCCGTCGACATGTTCTCGAGGCGCTGGCGGGTGAGGGCGCCGTAGTCGTCGAACGAGCGCACGTCGAAGTAGACGTTGCCGGGCTCGCCCGGGTAGGCGTGCCCGCGCTCGACGAGGCGCTCCATGAGCTCGACCATCTCGGTGACGTGCCCCGTGGCCCGCGGCTCGTACGTGGGCGGCAGCACGCCGAGGGCGTCGTACGCCGCCGTGAAGGCGCGCTCGTGCGTCTGCGCCCACGCCCACCACGGCACGCCGGCCTCGGCGGACTTCGTGAGGATCTTGTCGTCGATGTCGGTGACGTTCCGGATGAGCGTGACATCGAGCCCGCTGCGACGCAGCCACCGCACGAGGACGTCAAAGGCGACCGCCGAGCGGAGGTGGCCGACGTGCGGCTGGCCCTGCACCGTGGCACCGCACAGGTAGATCCCGACGTGCCCCGGGACCACCGGGACGAGCGCGCGCACGGTGCGGGTGGCCGAGTCGTACAGGTGCAGGCTCACCGCGCCAGGCTACCGGCCCTCGCCTCCCCTCCCATTCCTGCCGAACGCACCGTTGGTCGGCTCAGACCGCCGTCTGAGCCGACCAACGGTGCGTTCGGGGCGGAGCGAGGGGGCGGAGCGAGCGGGCGGGTCGGTGCGGCGTCCGCGCACCTCGCGGCGGGAGACTGGTCCGCATGCCGGACCCGCGCCTCGTCCCCCACGCCCGCGCCCTCTCCAAGGACACGCAGCTCTGCATCTCCCTGGCGGGGCGACCGAGCGACATCGGCACCCGGTTCCACAACTTCCTCTACGCCGAGCTCGGCCTGGACTTCGTCTACAAGGCCTTCACGACGGCGGACCTCGCCGGGGCCGTCACCGGCGTCCGCGCGCTCGGGATCCGCGGCTGCGGCGTCTCCATGCCCTTCAAGGAGGCGGTCCTCGACCTCGTCGACTCCCTCGACCCCTCGGCCGAGGTCATCGAGTCCGTCAACACGATCGTCAACACCGGCGGCCACCTGCGCGCCTACAACACCGACTACCTGGCGGTCGCGCACCTGCTCGCCGAGCGGCGGATCCCGACCAGCGCGTCCGTCGCCCTGCGCGGCAGCGGCGGGATGGCGCAGGCCGTCGCCGCGGCGCTGCGGGACGGCGGCTTCGAGGACGTCACCGTCGTGGCCCGGAACGAGGCGACCGGCCGCGCCCTCGCCGAGCGGTACGGCGCCGCCTGGGCGACCGACCTCGGCGACGCCCGGCCCGACGTCCTCGTCAACGCGACGCCGATCGGCATGGCGGGCGGCCCCGAGGCGGACGCCCTGCCGTTCGAGGACCGCACCATCCGCGCCGCCGAGGTGGCGTTCGACGTCGTCGCGATGCCGTCGCAGACGCCGTTCGTCCGCCGCGCCCGCGAGCTCGACCTCCCGGTGATCACCGGGGCCGAGGTGATCGCGCTCCAGGCCGCCGAGCAGTTCACGCTGTACACCGGCGTCCGCCCGTCGGACGAGCTCCTCGCGCGCGCGTCCGAGTACTCTCGCGCCTGATCAGGCGCAAGATCCTGCGGCGCCCGACCGCCAGAGAGGCACCATGAGCACCACCCACCGCCCGACGTCCCGCGCCGCCCTGGCGGCGGCCGCCGTCGGCGTCCTCCTCCTCCTCACCACCGCGTGCACGGCGCCCGACGGCGGCGCCGGGCCCGTCCTCGACGCCACCCTCTCCGCCGCGGGGGGGTCCGGCAGCCCCGGCACCGCGGCGAGCCAGACGCCGACGGTCCCCGCCGAGGAGACCGAGCAGGCCGTCCGCGCCGCCGACGGCTCCCAGGCGCGGATCTCCGCCGGCTCCACCGACCTCCTCGCCGAGGTGCCGGTGGACATCCCGATCGTCGCCGGGGACACCGACCTCGTGCAGGTCGCCGACGACGGCACCGTGTACGTCGTGGTCACCAGCCCGGGGACGACGGCGGACGTGTGGTCGCGGGTCCTCGACGAGCTCGCCGTGGCGGCGTTCCTCACCGAGGACGTCTCCCCCGACGCCGGCTCCCCCGTCCTGGCGACCGCGGCCGGCGTCTTCAGCGGGGGCGGGCACCGGGTGACCGTCGGGCTGGCGCCCGCGGGCCGCGCGAGCACGACCGTGACGTACCTCGTGGTCCCCACGCCCTGACGACGGCGGGGCGACGACGGCGCCCCC
>JBDIAU010000351.1:0-3196 GCA_039812565.1 Beutenbergiaceae bacterium | reverse complement strand
GCGCAGGTCCCGACGACCCACTGTTCCCGGTACTTGGCGTAGTGGGTGGCGCAGAGCCCTCGAGCGTCGGCTGGTCGGCAGCACGTCGGCTCGGAGCAGTAGCCGCCGAAGTCGACCGTGATGCCGTGGTGCGCGTTGTACCGGGCGTGGCGGATGAGCGCCTCGAGGCGTTCACACCTCAGCAGGACGGCGAGCGGGTCTGCGCTGGCCAGCCCGTGGCGCAGGAGGAAGGCGCCGAACGCGGCGTCGCCCGCCTCGCGTTCCCGTTCCCGGTCGATCGAGCGTTGCGCCTTCATCGCGAGGTCCTTCGCTGACCCGGCAGCGCCGGCGGTCGCCTCGAGGTGGTCGCCGCGGCGGATGCTCTTCACCAGTTGCGTGTAGAGGACCCCATGCCAGAGGTCTCTCGGGTCGCGCACGTTGGTGAAGTTGGTGACGTCGAACCACATCGCTACGTCGACGGCCCGGTCCCAGATCCACGAGGTGAGGTCGTCGTAGAGCAGGGCGCTGTCCGGGTGCGAGTAGAACCGCTTCCCGACCTTGAGCGCCTGGGTGATGACGTGCTCGATCCCGGGGTCGTCGAGGATCTCGCGCCAGTCGTGCTCGGCCACGGCTCAGGCCCAGGTGCGGGCGTACTTCTCGGCCTGCTCCCGCAGATGGGTGATCGGGTCTCCGTCCGCCAGCTCGGCGCAGCGGGGGCAGTGGAAGCGCCGTCGGCCGTGCCGCGCGGTACCTCCGTCGACGACGCACCCGAAGGCGTGCAGGGTGCGCTTCCGGTCGACGTTGCGCTCGACTCGCTCGTACCCGGGCTCGTTCACGGTGTGGTCGCCTCCTCGGCGTAGTGGTTCCGGGCGCACTTCCGGCAGGGCAGGTCCTCGCCGGGGTGCTGGTGGCAGGTGGGTTCGTCGACGTCGGGCGGCGGGCCCTCCCAGCCGAACCACGGGGAGCCTGTTGCCTGGGGGCGCGTCTGGGGTGGGGGGACCGATCCGGGCGGGACGGCGCCAGCGCGGCCGGTCTCGCCGTGGGCGCCGACCGTGACGCCGAGCTCGTCGTCTGGGCCTGGCCCTGGCCCGGACCCGGCCGGACCCTCCCCGGACCCCTCCCTTACCAAGCCCATACCCAGCCCAGGCGTGTGCGCCCGCGCGCGCGCACGAGGGCCCGTGGTTTTCGCCTTGATCTCGCCTAGATCTTTCTGAGCGGATCTGGGCGAATCCGCGCGGATCGGGGGCCGGATCTGATCGGATCCGCTCAGATCCTGGGGAGGTGGCAGGAGCGTCATGCCGGCGTCCTCTGGCGTGCGCTGGCCCTTGGTCGAGTTGCAGCGGCGACACGAGACGACGAGGTTCGACGCGCCGGCGATGAGGCCGGGGTCGACGTGGTCGTAGCATGCGCCGGCGTCGCTCTTGCGGTCCGACCAGGAGACCTTCCGGCCGCAGTAACGGCACCTCTCGCCGTCGCGCGCCTTGACGGCGTTGACGATCTCCGGTCGCTTGAGTTCGGCGCGGCGCTCCCGCTCGTTCTTGATCGCGTCGCCGTTCTGGCGGTGGATCTTCCCGAAGTCGTGGATCTGCCAGCCGCCGTCGACGACGTCGAACAGGCCGTACCGCACGAGCAGGCCGGCCAGGCGCAGGGCGAGAGGCTTCGACAGCAGGAGGCGGACGGCGTCGCCGGTGGTGACCAGCCCGTCGGAGAGCTTCGCCTGGGAGAACGAGCCGGCCGCCACCCAGAGGCCGAGCGCGGCCGCGCCCCGCTCGCCCTCGTTCTCGATCAGAGCGAGGACCTTCTTGTTCATCGTGAGCTGGTCGTCGACGAGGAAGAACGTCATCGGTCGGTCGCCTCTCCTCGCACTGCACGGGAGTGCCCGCGAGCGCGCCCAGGGGCGTCCTGGGCGGGCTCGCGAGCGCTTCCGGGGGTCACCGCTGGCGGGCGATGACGGCGAAGTCGTGGCGGCCGCGGGGGCCGGCGACCCGGCGGATGAGCGGGGGTCGGCCGTCGACGTCGCTGGAGAGGCTGACGAGGCACGCGCTGATGAGGTCGTGCCCCATCCGGGCCTTGACCTCGAGGCCGCGCTGCCCGCCTCGGTAGACGCCGTCGTCGTCGGCGAGGTCCTCGAGCGCTTCGGCGACGCGGTGCTCGTCGAAGGTGAGGTGGACGACGTCGCCGCCGTGGAGCCACGGGACGAGCTGCTGCGGCTTCGTCGGCGGGGCGGGCCGGGGCGGGGCGGGCTCCGGGGGTGGGGCCGGGGTGGGCGCCGGCTGCTCGGCCGCGAGCGCCGTCTCGAGGAGGTCGATGCCGTGGCGCAGGACGGCGAGCGCGGCGAGGGTGTCGGTGTTCACGCGGCGGCTCCGGCTCCGGTGGTGAGGTTGCGGGCGAGGAGGGCGGTCTCTCGGATGAGCGCGGCGAGGCGCTCGGGCTGGTCGCCGTCGATGTCCAGGAGGGTGATCTCGCCGGAGGCGGTCGCGACGCCGAGGCGGACCGGGCCGGGGGCGAAGACGCCCCGCTCGATGCGGTCGTGGCGCATGATCCAGGCCTCGACGACGTCGCGCTCGGCGGTCCCCCGGACCTCGGCGACCTTGTGCTCGTAGTCGAAGAGGAGCGAGCCGTCGCCGTCGCGCGAGCACTCCGGGCCGAGCGGGTCGGGCTCGATGCCGGGGTACGCGGCGGCCCACTGCGCGGCGGTGAACCGGGTGGGGTCGGCCCACGCCGGGCGGGGGTGCTCGGGGATGCGGAACGTGGGCCAGGCGTAGACCCGGAGCGGGTCGGCGTCGAGGGTGCAGGGCTTCGCCTCGTCACCCGTCGCGGCGGCGATCGCCTCCCACGCGTGGGTGATGGGCCCGCCGCGGTGGAAGCCGAGCCGCTCGACCGACTCCTCGAGGAACCACATGAACGACTCGTCCGACCCGCCGCGCATCGGGTCGAGGTCGACGTCGCGCTCGGCGAGGACGTCGAGCGTGCGGGCGTCCCGCACCGACGCCCGCCACCGGGTGCCGGTCTCGCTGAGCGGGGTGACGACGGCGACGAGCGGGCCGTCGGCGAGCGCCGTGCTGGCCTGGGTCTGGCCGATGTCGGCCTTGTCTGCGAACATGGTTGCCGAACTTCCTTCCTTCGAGGGGTGGCGGTTCACTCGCCCCCGGGCCGTTGCAGCGGCTTCGGGGGCTTCTTGCTGAGCGGGGCGCGGGCTCACCGCGCGGCCGCGATC
>JBDIAU010000350.1:0-3204 GCA_039812565.1 Beutenbergiaceae bacterium | reverse complement strand
ACGGCGACGGCGTCGCTCGAGCTGAGCGGCTTCACCGAGGGCGGCTGCGACGGCGCCGGGCCGAGCGACGTCGTCGTGACGCTGCCGGCGGCCCTCGAGCTCGCTGCGACGGGGCCGGCGGTCCGGGTGACCTCGACGCGCTGGCACCTGACGCCGGGGCAGGGCGGGGAGCGGTCCCACGGCTGGTACGTCGCTCGGCCCGCGTCCGGGAGCGTGAGCGTGGGCGCGGTCGGCGGCTCGCCCGACGGCGCGACCATCGCCAGGTCCGGACCCAGCCGCGACGGGTGAGGACCCCCTGGCGGTTCGGACCGTGAAGGAGTTACATCGGAGGGGTCCGGCTTTGACTCATCGACGCGGATGAGGAGTGATCGAGATGGCGCACCCGAACGTGGAGAAGTACCGCCAGATCATGAGCGGCGACTTCGACCCGGCGCAGCTGGCCGAGGTGATCGCCGACGACGTCGTCTGGTACGAGGCCGGCAACCCGACGCCGTTCACCGGTCGGGACGCCGTCCTCGCCCGGATGTCGGGGTTCCCCGGCGACGCGCCGCCCGCCGTCGAGCTCGACGCGGTGCTGGGCGACGACGACGACCTCGTGGTCGTCGGCCGGGCGCACTTCGCGAAGGGGGAGCAGACGCTCGACTACCGGTTCGTGGAGCACCTGACGTACCGGGACGGCAAGGTCAGCGAGCGCCGCTCGTACATGGACGCCGTTCCCGACGACGTCGCGGCGTTCTTCGGCGGCTGACCTCGACGCCGGCTGGGGCCGCGTGCCTGCCCGGCAGGTCAGCGGTCGTCGACGTCGGCCACGTCGAGCCACAGCGCCCGGCGCGGACAGGCGGCGACCGCCCTGCGAGCGGCCTCGCGCTCCCGCGCGCCGAGGGCTCCCGACGCGAGGACGGGGAAGCCCCAGCGGTCGAGATCGACGAGGTCCGACGCGACGCGGGCGCAGATCGCGACGCCCGCGCACGCGACGGGGTCGACACGGAGGCGCTCGGTCGGCGCCGGGCCGGTGGCCGCGGCGCGACCCCGGCGGGTCATGCCCGGATCCCGGGGACCGGGAGCGTGACCGTCCGGGCACCGACGCAGGGGCGTCCGGACAGGTGGGCGACGACGTCGCCGGCGAAGACGTCGAGCGCCGACCGGACGAGTCCGACCGTCGCGTCCGGGTGGTGGCAGGCGCCGCGGCCGCGGATGGCGTCGAGGTCCTCGACCAGGCGGCGCGCATCGGCGGCTCGGGCCCGGCCGTGCACCAGCTCGGCGAGCGCGTGACCGAGGGCGGGCAGGCCGAACAGGCACGGTCCGCACTGGCGAGCACTCATCCTCGCCAGGTAGGCGACCGCCGCCGCCGTCTCGGCGAGACCGCAGGACCCCGGCGGGATCGGTGCGAGGACGCCCGGGCCGAGCACGCGCCCGAGGCTCGGGCCGACCCGTCCGGGAGCGGCGCCGTCGTCCACGACCGAGGCCACCACCTCGCGCCACGGCAACCAGGTGCCGCCGAGGCCGCCGAGCAGGACCGCCTCCGGCGGCCGGGCGACATCCAGGCCCGTGCCGCGGAGCACGTCGAGCGTGGGCGTGCCGCGAGCCACCTCGACGACCAGCCGAGCGTCCGGGGTGAGGACGGTCAGCAGGCGGGTGCCGTCGCCCGACAGGCCGCGCGCCAGCAGCCCGACGCGGGCCAGGGTCTCGGCGTTGTGCACCACCGTGACCGGGCCGTGCCCGCGTGGCCCGCGGCGCAGGCGGGGCAGGGCCGGGCCGCCGTCGAGGGCACGCGCGATCGCACCGGACTCACCGGCCAGGAGGTGGCTGGGGCCCCGCACCAGCTCGATCACCGGGTCGAGCGGCACGGCGGCGCGGCGCTGCGCGAGCGCCTCGGCGAGCGCGCGGTGGGCGCCGTCGTCGTCGCCGTGGAGCCAGACGACGGCACGCGCCGCGCCCAGCGCCTCGGCGGTGATCGCGAGGCCGTCGAGGACGAGGTGCGGCCGCTGCCGCAGGAGAGTGCCGTCCTTGGCGGACAGCGGCTCGCTCTCGGCGGCGTTGGCCACGACCGTCGCTGCCGTGGCGGACAACGCGATCCGCCACTTGCCCGCGACGGGGAAGGCGGCGCCGCCGCGGCCCGTCAGAGCCGCCGCCTCGACGTCGTCGATGAGGTCGGGTCCACCGCGCGGGCGCGGACCGAGCCGGGCGTGGTGCCGGTCGAGGTCGTCCCGAGGTGCAGGTCCGAGGGGGTCGGCCGGTCCGACGCGCGGGACCGGGGCGTCCGCGGTGAGCAGCCGGCCGTCGTGGGCCGGGTGCCGTCGGTGGGCCGCGGCGGGCGTGGCGATGACGCTCATCGCCCGAGCCCCGCGCTTTGAGGCTGCGCCTCGCGGGTGCCGTCGACGCCCAGGCCCCGCGTCAGCTCGGCGAGCCGGTCCGCCGGCGTTCGGGCGGTGTAGCGGCTGACGGCCAGGCCGACGACGCCGAGCCCGGTGCTCACGTAGAACCAGCGCAGCGCCGCGGCGTCCGTGCCTGCGAGGACGCCGTGCGTCCAGGCGAGCGCGAGCGTGGTGGCGGCGACCTTGTGGACAGGCCACCACACCCGCCCGGCGACGCGCCCGGCGAGCCGCGCGGTCGCCCAGGTGACGAGGCCGGCCCAGAGCGCGAGGACGCCGAGGGTGACGGCGACCGGTCGGTACTCCGACCCGAACGGCAGCAGTGCGCCCGCCCAGCCCACGTGCGCCCACGGGTCCGTCGCGAGGACGACCACATGCAGGGCGGTGAAGGCGAGCGTGAAGGTGGCGAGGGTCGCGTGGACCGCGAGGCGGAGCTCGGGACCCGGCCCGCCGGCTCGGCGCGACCAGGGGTGTGCCATGGCGAGCCCGGTCGCGACGAGCGCGACGAGGAGCACGTAGCAGGCGACCCCGCAGGCCCGCGCGAGAACCCACGGGACGGCGGGTTCGCCGCGCAGCTCGGTGGCCACCCACCAGCCGACGAGGCCGCACGACGTCGCGGCTCCGGTCACGGCGAGGACGGGCCCGGCGAGCGCTGCCGGCGGGCGGTTCGAGTCGGTCACGGGTCCTCCGGGGGCGAGAGGTGGTCGTCGCAGCGCTGCGCGCTGCGGTGTCGTCAGCGCGGGGTCAGCCCGAGGCGCCGGTCGTGACGTGGACGGGTGGCGGCGCAGCGGGCGCAGCGGGCGCCGGCGCGGGAGCCGGCGCCGGGGCGGCG
>JBDIAU010000349.1:0-3214 GCA_039812565.1 Beutenbergiaceae bacterium | reverse complement strand
ACCGGGTGGTCGGGGATCCGCACGCCGACGGTCCGCTTCTTGGGGTGGGCCAGGCGCCGCGGGACCTCCTTGGTCGCCCGCAGGATGAACGTGTACGGCCCCGGGGTGGCGGCCTTGATGGCGCGGAACTCGGCGTTGTCGAGGATGACGAACTGCCCGAGCTGGGCGAAGTCGGCGCACACGAGGGTGAAGTGGTGGCGCTCGTCGAGCTGGCGGATGCGGCGGATCCGCTCGATGCCGTCCGTCGAGCCGAGCCGGGCGCCGAGCGCGTAGCAGGAGTCGGTGGGATAGGCGATGAGGGCGTCGTCGCGCAGGCGGTCCACCACCTGGCTGATGACGCGGGCCTGCGGGTTCGTCGGGTGCACCTCGAGGTAGCGGGCCATGCGACCACCCTATGTCGACCGGCGCCGGGCGCCACCCCGGGCCCGGAACCCTCCCCGCGGTGGGACGCCCGACCGGGGCGGGCGCCGTCGTCGGGCGCGTGCGCAGCGCCGTCACGCGTGCGTAGCCTCGCCGGGTGGACGACGCGCTGACGACGGACGCCGCCGCGCGGCGGCGGGTGGTGCTGGTGCACGGCGCGGCGTCGGGGCCGTGGGTGTTCGACGGCTGGGCCGGGGCGTTCCCCGACGACGACGTGCGCGTCCCCGACCTCCAGGAGGGCCTCGACGTCGCCCGCGCGAGCATGTCCGACTACGCGGACCGGGTCCTCGCCGCGGCCGGGGCCGGGCCGGCCGTCCTGGTCGGCTGGAGCATGGGCGGGCTGGTCGCGATGATGGCCGCGCGCCGTCGCCGGCCGCTCGCGCTCGTGGTGCTCGAGCCCAGCGTCCCCGCCGAGGTCGACGGCGGCGACCCCGCCTGGCCGACGGAGACCGGGACGTACGACGCGGCGGCCGTCTACGGCCCCCCGCGGCCCGGCGCCCGGCGCCGGCCCGAGTCCCTGCTCGCCCGGTCCGAGCGCAAGCGCGGCGTCAGCGTGCCGGCGGTCGACTGCCCGTTCCTCGTGGTCGCCGGCCGGGACCACGGGGCCACCCGCGGGCGCTCCGTGGCGGAGCGCTACGGCGCGGAGCTCGCGGAGTTCCCCGAGGTGAGCCACGGCGGGCTGGTCTCGGACCCGCGGGTGCGGGACGCCGTCGTGCGGTGGGTGGGGTCGCATCGCGAGTAGCCTCGGCGGGTGCCGACGGCGCCCCGCCCCCTCGCCCTCACCACGCCCGAGGGGATGTACGCATCGCTGGCGGTCGCCGTCGTCTGCCTCGCCTGGTCCGGGCACGACGTCGGCGACCTGGCCCTCGAGATCGTCGTCTACAGCGTCGCGCTGTGGCTGTTCCACGTCTACGCCCGCGTGGTCCACGGCGGCTGGGAGGCGCGAAGCCGCGGCAAGCTGCGCTACTGGGCGGTCCACGAGTGGCCGCACCTCGAGGCCGCGGTGCCCGCCCTCGTGGCCGTGGGGCTCGGGTGGCTCGCCGCGCTGGACCCGGTCGCGGTCTCGGACCTGGCGATGTGGGTGACGATCGCGAACCTCCTCGCATGGCAGGTGGTGATCCTCCGCCCGGCGGGCCGGGGCGCCGGGGCGATCGCCGCCACGGTCGGGATCAACGCCGTCGTGCTCGCCGCGCTCATCGCGCTGCGGCTGCAGGTCAAGTAGCCGCCGCCGCGTGGGCGCGGGCAGCCTGGCGGACCAGGTGGTCGCGCTCGGCGACGTTCGACGCGAGCCGGCCGGCCTCGGCGTAGGCGGAGGCGGCCGCGGGCAGGTCGCCGTCGAGCTCGTGCAGGTAGCCGCGGACGGCGTGCCACCGGTGCCGGTCACCGATCACCTCGCGCAGCCGGTCCGTCTCCCGCAGGCCGGCCGACGGGCCCAGGACGTGACCGACCGCGACGGCGCGGCCGAGCACCGCGGCGGGGTCGTGGCGCACCGGGTCGGCGGTGAGGGCGAGGAGGTCGTCGTACCAGGCCAGGATCTGGGGCCAGTCGGTCTCCTCGGCCGTGGGGGCGTCGTCGTGCAGCGCGGCGATCGCGGCCTCCACCTGGTAGCGCCCGGGCGGGCGGCCCGGCGCCCGGAGCGCCAGCGCCGACTGCAGGACGCGAACCCCCTCGGCGATCTGCCGGGTGTCCCACAGGCTGCGGTCCTGCCGGTCGAGCGGGACGAGGCGCCCCTCGAGGTCGACGCGCGCCGGGAGGCGGGCGTGGTTGAGGAGCATCAGCGCGAGCAGTCCCCGCGCCTCCGGCTCCTCGGTGGCCAGGGTGAGCCGGCGGGTGAGCCGGATCGCCTCGGCGGCCAGGTCCACCCGGCCCGCGTGGCCGGCGGCGTAGACGAGGTAGAGCACCCGCAGCACCACGGCGAGGTCGCCCGGCCGGTCCAGCCGGCGGCCCCTCAGGGTGCGCTTCGCCCGGCTGATCCGCTGCGCCATCGTCGCCTCGGGGACGAAGAACGCGTCGGCGATCTCCCGGGTGGTCAGCCCGCCGACCGCGCGCAGCGTCAACGCGACCTGGGACGCGGGCGAGAGGTCCGGGTGGCAGCAGCGGAAGAGCAGGACGAGGGTGTCGTCGCCCGCCTCGGTGGCGCCGGGGCGCGGCTCGGCGTCGACCGCCGCCTCCCGCCGGTGCCGGGCGGCCTCGCTGCGGCGGGCGTCCACCAACCGCCGGGTCGCGACCGCGCTCAACCACGCGCGAGGGTCACGGGGCGGGTGCGCGGGCCAGACCCGCAGCGCCTCGAGGAGCGCCTCCTGGACGGCGTCCTCGGCGGCGTCGAAGTCCTCGCCGCGCCGGACCAGGCCCGCGAGCACCCGCGGGACGAGGGCGCGGAGCGCGTCCTCGTCCAGCGGCGGTGCAGGCTGGTCGGCCACCGTCAGCCGTCGAGCGGCACGTCCGACATGACCTCGCGGACGTCGATCCACTCGTAGAGCGGCTCGCCGCCCGGGCCGGGTTCCGAGGAGACGTAGGCGGCGAGCTCGACGGCCCGCTCGTACGACTCCACGTCGATCATGTACCAGCCCGCGGCCAGGTCGGCCGTCTCGGGCAGCGGGCCGTCCGTGGTGACCGGGGCGGCGTCCGGCCCGCCGTACCGGACCCAGGTGCGGGCCGGGGTGAGCGCCTGCGCGTCGACGAGCTCACCGTTCTCCGCGAGCAGCTCGCTGACGTGCCGCAGGAACGCCAGGTGCGCCTCGACGTCCTCCGGCGCCCACTGGTCCATCGGCGGGGCGGCGCGGTACGGCTCGGG
>JBDIAU010000348.1:0-3214 GCA_039812565.1 Beutenbergiaceae bacterium | reverse complement strand
ACGAGGCTGCGGAGCGCCGCGCCGAGCTCCTCGCCGAGCTCGCCGCGACGCTCGGCCCCGACGGCCCGGCGACGGGCTTCGCCGACGTCGCGCCGCTGGCCGAGGGCCCGGTGCCAGGGTTCGCGGACGTCGTCGTCCTGGGCCACGACGCCCACGCGGCCGGGCACGCCGCCACGCTCGTCCGCGGTGCGCGGACCCTCCTGGTGGGCGACATGCTCTCGGACCTCGAGATCCCGCTCCTGGACCTGACGCACCCGCAGCCGGTCACCGCCTACGCCGACGGGCTCGCGCTGCTCCGCCTGCTCCTGGAGACCGGCGACGTCGACGTCGTCGTCCCGGGGCACGGCTCGGTCGCGGACCGGGCCGAGGCGTTCCGCCGCCTCGCGAGCGACGAGGCCTACCTCGCGGCACTGGTCACCGGCCGACCGGTCGACGACCCACGGCTCGCCGCCGCTGCGGACTGGTTGCTCGCCGGGCACCGGGCGCAGGTGCAGGCTCTGGGCGCCCGGGAGGCCTCGTGACGTGGGTGTGGTGGGTCCTGGGCGCCGTCGTCGTGGTGTGGCTGCTCGACCGGCTGGCGCTGTGGGCGGAGGGCAGGGGCTGGCTGTACTGGCGTCGTCGTCGCGGCACCGGCGGGGCCGGGACGGCCCTCGGGGACGTGTTCCTCCTGTTTCAGCCCACGCGCGCGCACCTGGTCGCCGAGCAGGAGCGCCAGCGCCAGACGATCGCCTACCCGGAGTCGGGTGCGCCGCCGCTCGGAGTCGACCTCGACGCCGGCACGGCCGTCGTGCCCGGCGGGACGACGGCGGGCGGTGCCGTCGACGGTGCCGCCGAGGGCTCGGACCGGCCGTCAGGAGACGTCGCGGCCCCGTTCCACGGCGAGGATGGACCGGACGGCGTCCGGCCATGACTCGTCGTCGGCGTGCTGACCCGGGACCGGCGAGTAGAAGACCTGGTCACCGATCTCGGCGACGTAGCGGCACAGCACCGCACGGTCGCGGTTGACGACGCCCTCGCGGATCGGCAGCTCGCCCCGGCGCGCGTGGCGCACCTCGCGGACGACGACGACGAGCGCCACCGGCGGAAGGTCGTCGATGAGGACGTCCGCGGGCAGCGCGGTCTGGATGCCGTGCCAGCGCCCAGGGTCGACGAGGACCAGCTGGAGGTGCGTGACGGCGTTCATGGGTTCCCCCCGGGCGGCGACTGCGGTGTCGCCACGGGCCGCCGCCGAATTCCGGGTTCGGCGGCGGCCGTGGCACTGGCCGGGTCGGACCCCCGGGGGGAAGGAGGTCCGACCCTGAGGCGGACGCTGGCGAGGATGTCTGGAGGTCCATCCTCGCCGGCGTCGCCGCGCTCATCTTGACGGCCCCGAGGCGTCCGCGGCCCCGCAGGACACCCCACCAAACCCGCACAGTCCCGCCGACCGCAGGCGGTTGCACGACGTTCCCGCCACGGTCCGCAGCGCACCTGCACGAGCGCCCATGCGCGCACCGGCCCTGCCCACGGGTGACGGGGCGTGGGGCGGGTGACGGGAGTGCGGGCGGATGACGGGATGTGGGCGCGGGGGGCTCTCGCCGCGCGCCGGCCCCGGATCGCACCTAGGGTGCGTCGGCACGAGCTGGGCGTCTTCATGCAGTTCGGGAGCCACGGCACCCTCGAGTCGAACACGTTCCGTGACAACACGGTCGGGGTCGAGGCCTCATGGACGGATCGGACCGTGATCCGCGGCAACACCTTCCGCGGCAACGGCACCGGCTTCCTCAGCCAGACCATCGAGAACGGTATCGACGAAGCCTGGACGGTCGTCGAGTCGAACACGTTCTCCCGCAACGGTGACGGCATCCGCAGCAACCGGCCCGGCGTGCAGATCGGCCGGAACGTCGCGACGAACAACACCGGTTGGGGCATCTACGCCGAGCTGGCCGTCGACCTCGGGGGCAACGTGGCGCGGCGCAACGGCAACGAGCCGCAGTGCGTCGGCGTGGTCTGCACCCCGCGCCCCTGATCCCGCCCCCTCCCCCCTGACCCCGCCCCCGCTTCCCGCCGAGTGCGACGTTGAGGGGCTCCCCCACGCCGGACGAGCCCCTCGACGTCGCACTCGGCGAAGGAGGCGCGGGGGTGCGGGACGCGAGGCGGAGGGCGGTGACGGTGGGCTCAGCGACGCTCGGCCTCGGGCGGGTGGGCGGCGCCCAGCCGGCTCGCGCACGACGGGTTGCTGCACCGCGGCGTCCGGAAGGGGCGCCGCTCCCCGAACCCCGGCCGCCGCACCGGGGCCAGCCGCAGAGGGGCACCGCAGGTCGGGCAACGTCGGTCGTCGTCGCGCTCCACCCTTCGGACGCTAGGACGGCTCCCTCGTGATCGCGACCGCAGGTGTCACGCCTCGAGCGCCGCGGTCCGCACCTCGGGACGGCGCGCCCTGCACGTGCCACGGGGCGGATGAGTCGGCCGATACGCCGGGTTCTGTCCCGGTGCTCACGCACCGGTGGCGGCCATCCATCTACGACGTGCGTCGCCGCACGCCTCCAGCGGCCTACCCGGGAGCTCGGGCGGGCCGCCCTCGAACGCTCCCTGTCTGGCCTTGCTCCGGGTGGGGTTTACCTAGCCGCACCGGTCACCCGGTGCGCTGGTGGTCTCTTGCACCACCGTTTCACCCTTACCGGGCCTGGTCACCCAGACCCGGCGGTCTGCTCTCTGTGGCACTGTCCCGCGGGTCACCCCGGGTGGGCGTTACCCACCACCCTGCCCTGCGGAGCCCGGACGTTCCTCGGCGGGTCAGACCCGAAGGCCTGCCCGACGCGACCGCCTGGCCGACTCATCCGCGCCGCCAGGGTACCGCTCGGCGCAGGCGCCGGCCGCCGTCGTTCAGCCCGCCGAGTTCGCACCTCTGCCTCGAGGTCGCACCGTGCGGGGTGCGGCCTCGAACTCGCGGTGCGAACTCGCCGGCGATGCGAGGAGGCGGACCTCGGAGTGCGTCAGAGGTCGCTGGGGCAGCCGAGCACGGTGAGCTCGTGGTCGTCGGGCCAGAGCCGGACGATCGTGGCCGACCCGGGCGGGACCCGCAGGCTGTGCCAGCCGCGCGGCGGCACGCCCGCCAGCGACCCGGCGCCCGTCCGGACCGCGATGGTGTGGGTGGCGACGACGACCGTCCGCCCTGCGTGCGTCTCGCGCAGGCGCGCCAGCGCCCGCCCGACCCGAGCCGCGACCTGCGGCATCG
>JBDIAU010000347.1:0-3218 GCA_039812565.1 Beutenbergiaceae bacterium | reverse complement strand
CCCCGCGAGGGCGTGGTGGTCACCGGCGGGGACGAGGTCGACGGGAGGCATGCCTCCATCCGACTACGCCGCGGCCGCCGGCACGAGGGGCGAGAGGGCTCATCTCGGTCATGGTCCGGTCGGGTCAGGGTCAAGGATCGAGGGCCTTCGCGGTGGCGACCAAGCCGCGGGGCCGGTGCTTGACGGGCACTGAACGTACGTTTAGATTACTGGACATGCGTTCAGCAGCGGAGGGCGTCGGGGCGCGGCCGGTCGACGAGCGGCGTCGGACGGACCTGGACCGGACCGCCCGCGCCCGGATCCGCGACGCCGCCGTCGCCCGGTTCGGGGTCGACGGGTTCGCCTCGACCAGCGTGCGCGCCGTCGCGGCCGACGCCGGCGTCTCCGCCGCGCTGGTCATCCACCACTTCGGCTCGAAGGACGGGTTGCGGGCCGCGTGCGACGCGCACGTCCTGGAGACCATCCGGGAGGGCAAGCTCGCGACCATGGCGGGGGGGGCGGGGCTCGACACGCTGGCCGCGCTGCGCCGGCTCGACGACGCCGCGCCCGTCCTGCGCTACCTCGCCCGGGTGCTCGTCGAGCCCTCGCCCCGGGTGGCGGCCCTCGTCGACGAGCTCGTCGAGGACGCGGTCGGGTACAGCGCCGAGGGCGAGCGCACCGGGCTGCTGCGCCCGAGCCGCGACCCCCGCGCGCGGGCCGCGGTCATGATCGTCTGGTCGCTCGGGGCCCTCGTGCTCCACGAGCACGTCGCCCGGCTCCTCGGCGCGGACCTGCTCGACGGCGCCGACGGCATCGCGGCGTACTCCCTGCCCGCCGCCGAGCTGCTCGGCGAGGGCGTCCTGACCCCCGCGGCCCTCGCCCAGGTGACCGCGCTGTACGAGCGGCTGGGCCACGCGCCCGGGCGGGCGCCGTCGGCCCCCGCCGCCGCACCCACCGGACCGGGTGGCGAGGGTGCGCCGCCCATCCCCGACGAGACGAGGTGAGGGAGTGAGCACCGATCGTGACGTGGTGCTGCGCACCGAGGGGCTGGTCAAGGACTACCGCGGGCACCGCCCGCGCGGCCGGCGTGCCGGCCGGGCCGAGAACGGCGCCGCGCCAACGCCGACGGCGGGCGTGCGCGCCCTCGACGGGCTCGACCTCGAGGTGCGCCGCGGCGAGGTGTTCGGCTTCCTCGGCCCCAACGGGGCGGGCAAGTCGACGACGATCCGCATCCTGCTCGACCAGCTCCGCCCCACCGCCGGCCGGGCCGAGGTGCTCGGCGTCACGCCCCGCGACGGCGGGCCCGCGCTGCGTGCCCGCATCGGCTACCTGCCCGGCGAGCTGACGATGGAGGGCCGAGCCACCGCGGGCGACCTGCTGGCGCACCTGGCGCAGGTGCGCGGCGGCGCCGGGGCCGACCGGATCGGTCCCCTGGCGGAACGGTTCGGGCTCGACCTCGGCAGGCCGATCCGCAGCCTGTCGAAAGGCAACAAGCAGAAGGTCGGCGTGGTCCAGGCGTTCATGCACGCCCCGGAGCTGCTCGTCCTCGACGAGCCCACGAGCGGCCTCGACCCGCTGCTGCAGCAGGAGTTCCTCGCCCTCGTGCGCGAGGCCCAGGCCGCGGGCGCCACCGTCTTCATGTCCTCGCACGTGCTGTCCGAGGTCGAGGTGGCTGCCGAGCGGGTCGCGATCGTCCGCGCCGGCCGGGTGGTCGACGTCGACGACGTCCGCGCCCTGCGGCATCGGGCGGGTCAGCGCGTCGAGCTCGTCTTCGCCGACGCCGTCGGGCCCGAGGAGTTCGCCTCGGTGCCGGGCGTGAGCGACGTCGTCGTCCGGGACTCAGGGCTGGAGTGCCTGCTCCACGGCGAGCCCGACGCCCTGCTCAAGGCCGCCGCCCGGCACCGCGTGGTCCGGTGGAGCGCCGCGAACCGCGAGCTCGAGGACCTGTTCCTGGACTTCTACCGGCAGCCGGCCGCAGCCGGCACCCCGAACGAGAAGGAGGTGGCCGACCATGGCCGCTGAGGCCGCCGTCCGCGGCGTCCGTGCGCCGCGCGCCCCGATCGCCCGGTGGCTGCTGCGGGACCAGCGCCGCTCGCACGTCCTGTGGGGCGTCGCGCTGACGGCGGTGAGCGCCCTGTACATGGCGTTCTACCCGTCGATGGCGAACGAGGACATGGAGGCGCTCATGGCCGGCCTGCCCGAGGCCCTGCGGGTCGGCATGGGGTGGGACGCCATCGCGACCGGCGCCGGGTACCTGCAGTCGACCGTCTACGGGCTCCTTGCCCCGGCCCTGCTCCTGGTGTTCGCCGTCTCCCACGGCGCGCGGCTGCTCGCGGGGGAGGAGGAGGCCGGCACGCTCGAGCTCGAGTCCACCGGTCCCGTCGCGCGCCGCAGCCTGCTGCTCCAGCGACTCGCCGTGCTCGCCGTCGGCGTCGTCGTGCTGTGCGCCGTGCTCGCCGCGGTGACGCTCGTGCTCGCCCCCGCGCTGGACATGGGCATCGCGCCCGCGAACATCCTCGCGGCGATCCTCGGGCTCTGGCTGTTCGTCCTCGCCATGGGCACCGTGACCTTCGCCGTCGGGGCGGTGACGGGGCGACGGGCGACGGCGCTCGGCGTCGGGGCCGCGATCGCCGTCGGCTCGTACATGGCCAACGCGATCGCCCCCATGGCCGAGGGCGCCGAGTGGCTCGAGACGATCAGCCCGTTCTCCTGGTACGCGGCCGGCGAGCCGCTCACGTCCGGCGTCGACCCGCTCGGGTACGCGCTGCTGCTCGTCCTCACGGTGCTCGCCGGCGCGGTGGCCGTGAGCTCCTTCGACCGTCGCGACCTGGGGGTCTGACCGGCGGCGGGGCGCGTCCAGGCGTCTCGTCAGCGCAGCGCCCGGCGGGCGCGCAGGAGCTCGGCGACGGACCACGCCTGGAAGGGGCAGCCGGTGGTGCCGTGGGGGGCGGCGCCGTCGGCGGTCTCCGAGACGCTGCCGAGGCCGTCCTCGGCGAGGTGCAGCACGAGACCGTCGAGCTCGCCGGGGACCACGCGCCCCGCGCGGCGGGCGGCGTCGGCGAACGGCCCGATCAGCCAGGGCCACACCGTGCCCTGGTGGTACGCCGAGTCCCGCTGCGCGGGGCTGCCGCGGTGCCGGGCGCGGAACGCCGGGTCCGACGGCGCGAGCGAGCGCAGGCCCAGGGACGTCAGGAGCCCGCCCCGGCAGGCGCCGACGACGCGGGCCGCGGCCGCCGGGT
>JBDIAU010000346.1:0-3222 GCA_039812565.1 Beutenbergiaceae bacterium | reverse complement strand
CAGGCCGCGCTCACCGTCAGGGTTGGTTCCTGCGCCACGCCGCCCGCGTCTGTGGCGAATCGTTCGACGGCCGCCTCGGCGTGAGGGACCTCAGCCTGCCGCTGTCATGTTCGTGGTGACGGTCTCCATGGTGCGGAGCAGCTCGTCGGTCGGGCTGAACTCGACGACCTCGGTCCCGGCGTACAGCACGGGGGTGTGGCCGGGAGCGACGTAGTAGGCGTCGCCGGCTTCGAAGGTCTCCTCGCCGTGGGCTGTCTTGTAGGTGAGCTTGCCGCGCAGGACGTAGCCCCAGTGCGGTGATTGGCACTGGTCGTCGGGGAGTCCGGTGAAGAACGGTGTCAGGTCGGTGTCCTGGGTGTAGCTCTCGAACGCGACGGTGTAGCCGCCGGTGAAGTGCTCCAGATGGCCCTCGTAGCCCTCGACGACCGTCGACTCGCTCGCGGTCGCCCTGGATGCCTTCGGCATGTCCGCCACCTCCTTGTGGTTGGGCGACCGATGATCCTCCCGCCCGGCGGGGTGGGGAAGGGTTGCCTTGGCGGGCCAGGATCGTCGTGGTGGGGGGCTCGCGCACCTGGTGGCGCGCAGTGGCAAGGGGGCGTAGGTAGAAGCCGGGGCCCGTGCTTCAAGCGCACGGAGCGCGACGAACCGCGGCTCCGGTGGCCTCCTGCCGGTCGTCGGGGGCGCCGTCTCCGACCTCAGGGTCCCGGGGCCGCGAGCAGGAGGGGCTGAATGCCGGGAGGTGCTACGTCGACGGCAACCCTTCCAGACCGCGCAGGGCGGCGCTGTCCTGCCCACGTCACCGGGCCCGCTCGGACCACGCCTGTGCCGAGGCCGTCCCCCTCCTCGAAGTCGACGCCGTCGGCTCCCTCCGGCAGTTCCGCTCACCGCGGCGACCCGAGTCGCACACACACCTGTGGTCGAACAGCTTCGGGTCGCCGTCCCGCTCGCCGGTGAGGTCGCGGCCGTTCTGGCCGGCCCGACGAAGGAGTCGAGCCCGAAGGCGACCAAGGCGCTCGAGGACGCGCCCCGTCGGGCCGTGACCGCGACGACGCCCTCCACGACGTCGTAGGAGATCGTCGTCGCGACGAGGAGCCGGATCCGGCGCTCCAGGACCGCTCGACGGGGCGTCTTGGGGACCGAGGCGGTCACGGCGCGCCCCCGAGGCCGACACGGGTTGTCACGACGCGACGGTACGCCGGAGCGCGGGACCCGCAGCGGTGCGGCTCGACCGGTGACCGCCTCGTGCGACGGTTCTAGGGTGGGGTGGTGTCCGCGGGCCAGCGTGACGGTGAGGTCGACGTCCTGGTCGTCGGTGCGGGTCCGACGGGGCTGGCGCTGGGATTGCAGCTGGCGAGGTTCGGCGTGCGGTTGCGAATCGTGGACCGGCTCGCGGACCGCACGAACGAGTCGCGCGCGTTGGCGATCCAGCCCCGGACGCTTGAGGTGCTGGAGCCGCTCGGAGTCACCGAGGAGCTCGTCGCGGCCGGCAACGCCGACGTCGCCGTCGTCCTGCACGCCCGTGGACGCTCGGTGCCCGTCCGCCTGGGCGGGTCCGCGCTGCGGGACACCCGGTACCCCTTCTTGCTCTTCTTGTCCCAGGCCACCACCGAGCGCGTGCTCGAGGCGCGCCTGTCGGGGTGGGGCGTGCGCGTCGAGCGCTCCACCCACCTGGTGACGGTCGAGCCCGGCGTCGACGCCGTGACCTGCGGACTGCGCGGCCCGACCGGTGGGGCTGAGGTGGTGCGCGCCCGGTTCGTCGTCGGCGCCGACGGCGCCCACAGCACGGTCCGAGCCCTGGCCGGAATCCCGTTCCCGGGCACGGACTACCCGCGGGCGTTCGCCCTGGCCGACCTCGAGGCCGAGCCGCTCGACGTCGCCGCGGCCCACGTCTTCCTCTCCGAGTCCGGGATGCTGTTCTTCTTCCCACTCCTGACACCCGCGTCTTGGCGGATGCTGGCGATGACCGGCCCGCGCGCCGGCAGCAACGACCTGACGCTCGCGGAGCTGCAGGCCGTCGCTGACCGGTACGGCGCGGACGTGCGGCTGCGCGACCCGGTATGGATGACGAGGTTCCAGCTCCACAGCCGGTCGGCGACCACCTACCGCCGCGGCCGCCTCTTCCTGTCCGGCGACGCCGCACACATCCACAGCCCAGCCGGTGCGCAGGGCATGAACACCGGCATTCAAGACGCCGTCAACCTGGGCTGGAAGCTCGCCCTGGTCCTCACCGGCGCGTCACCGGAGCCTCTCCTCAACACCTACGACGACGAGCGCCGGCCCGTGGCACGCCGCGTCCTGCGCATGGCCGACCGCGCCTTCCGGGTCGCCACGTCGACGCGGTGGCCCGTCCGCACCGCCCGCACACGCCTGGTTCCCCTGCTCCTGCCGATGGCCTTGCACATCGCACCGGGCCGGGCTCGGGCGTACCGGGTCGTCACCGAGCTCGCGGTCGGGTACCGCTCCAGCCCACTGTCGGTCCATGGTCCGGGACGCCGCTCGCGCGGCCCGCAGCCCGGCGACCGTCTTCCCGACGCCCCGCTACGCGGGACGACGCTGCACCGTGCCCTCGCCCGGCCCGGGTTCCACGCTCTGCTGTGCGGCAGGACCGACCTCTGGACGGACGACGCCGTCGGACTCCTCGACACCTGGCACCCACGACTCCACGTCCATCGCCTCACGCGTGACGAGGAGCCCGGCGCCCTGATCGACCCCGCCGGCCACGCCCTTCGCACGCTCGGCCTCGCCCGACCCGACCAGGCGGGCATCCTCCTCGTGCGGCCCGACGGGCACCTCGCCTACCGCGGCGGTCCCGACGTCACCGCCGCACTTCGCTGGCTCACGACCTGGCTGCCACCCCACCCCGCCCGCGCCGGAGGCGCATTGACCTAGGCGCTGCGCCATTCACACGGGCATGACGGCGACCGTCGCCGCGAAACAGGCGCCCGACTCGCAGACTCGCCCGCGGTGGACGCCAACGGGCCGGATGTGGACCATCGCCGAAAGACCTGCGACGAGAACCGATGACGACGCCGAGCAGCGTGATCCTGGGTCCTGGCCCGGGCGCGAACGCCGCCGCGACGCCTGCGACGCTCCGAGACCCAGGCCGGACTTACGAAGATCATGAGCACACGGAGTGCTCGATTCGGTTGCTGAGCAGCGAGGACGCGGGTGGGCGCGGTGAGGGGCGTGTATCTACGGCGCTGGCGTCCCGCCCGGGGTCTG
>JBDIAU010000345.1:0-3223 GCA_039812565.1 Beutenbergiaceae bacterium | reverse complement strand
CGCGGTGCTGCTCCGGACCGCCGAGCCCGGCCTCACGCGCGCGGAGGATCGCCGCCGTGCGGTCGGTGACCTGCAGCTTCGTCAGGACGTTGGAGACGTAGTTGCGCACCGTCTTGCCGGTGACGCCGAGCCGCCGGGCGATCGCGGCGTTGTCCAGGCCCCGGGCGAGGAGAGCGAGGACCTCGTGCTCGCGGTCGGTGAGCTGCGGGAACGGCGACGCCGTCGCCGCGCGGGCGAAGTGGGTGAGGAGCCGGTCGGCGATCCCCGCCCCGAACACCGCCTCGCCCCGGGCGACGGCGCGCACGGCCGCGACGATCTCCTCGCCGTCGGCGCCCTTGACGGCGTAGCCGTACGCACCGGCGCGCAGGGCGGCCATGACGTTCTCGTCGTCGTCGTACATCGTGAGGATGAGCACCCGGGTGGGCAGCCCCGCGGCGCGGATCGCGGCGGTGACCCAGAGCCCGTCGCCGCCGGGCATGCCCACGTCCAGCACGGCGACGTCGGGGACGTGCTCGGTGGCCGCCGCCAGGGCGTCCGCCCCGGTCGAGGCGACCGTGAGGACGGTCAGGTCCGGCTCGGCCTCGAAGACGGCGCGCAGGCCCGAGGCGAAGACCGGGTGGTCATCCGCGAGGATCAGCCGGATCACCGCGACCTCCGACGTCGGGCATGGGCAGCCGGGCGTGCACCAGCGTGCCGCCCTCGGGCGGGGAGAGCACCGCGAACGTACCGCCGAGCTCCTCGACCCGCTCGCGCATCGACCGCAGCCCGACGCCCGGGGCGCCGGCCGGGTCGAGCCCTCGCCCGTCGTCGCGCACCGTGAGGTCGAGCGCGCCGTCGGCGGTGGTGATCGTCACCCGGCACGTCGAGGCGCCGCTGTGCCGGACGGCGTTGGTCATGGCCTCGACCGCGATCCGGAAGGCGGCCGTCTCCACGGCGGCCGGAAGCGGCGCCTCGCTCGAAGGTCCGGTCACCTCGATGGCCATCCCGCCCGCGAGGGACGCGGCGCGGGAGCGCACGGCACCGACGAGTCCCAGCTCGTCGAGGGCGGGTGGCCGCAGCGCCTCCACGAGGCGGCGGACGTCGGCGACCGACGCCCGGGCCTCGGCGGAGATCTCCCCCAGCAGGGCGTGCGCGGGTGAGTCGGCGGGCACCTGCCGGGCGGCGAGGCCGGCCTTGAGCCCGATCGCGGCGAGCGTGGGGCCGAGGCCGTCGTGCAGGTCGCGGCGCAGGCGACGGCGCTCGTCCTCGCGGGAGGCGACCACCTGCGCCCGGGACCGGACGAGGTCCGCCTGGAGGCGCACGGCCTGGACGGCGGGACCCGCCTGCTGGGCGAGCGCGTCGATGAGGCGCAGGTCGAGGGGCTCGAGCGGGTCCTCCCGGCCGCGACCCGAGACGAGGAGGCGGCCGACCTCCTCCCCCTGATGACGCAGGGGCACCACGTGGACGGGGCCCACCGGGGCGCCGTGGACGGCGCCCGGCCCGTACCCGCCGGCGCCGTCGGCCAGCTCGATCGCGGCGTACGGGAGTCGCAGCGAGCCGGCCACGGTGTCGACGACGGCGGGCAGCACGTCGTCGGGGACCAGCGCCGTCTGCAGCCGGTCGCCCAGGCGGGCCAGCGCGGCGACGGGCTCCCGACGGTCGCCGTACATCACCCGGTTCACCGCGCCCTGCGCCGCGTTGCGGAGAGGGGCGAGGGCCAGCGCAGCGCCGACCGCCGCAAGGGCGGCCGCGGGCGTCGTCGAGAGCTGCAGGACGCCGACCGCGACGGCGACGACGGCCGCGTACGCCGCGGCGAGGACCGCGATCGTGAAGGCGTAGACGAGCGAGCGGTTGGCGAGGCGCTCGATGTCGAAGAGCCGGTGGCGCCGCAGCGCCACGGCGATCCCGGCGACGAACGGGAGCGCCGAGAGGCCGAGGGCGCCCCAGGGCAGCACGCCCTGGCCCGCGATCAGATCAGGGAGCAGCCAGCCGGCGATGCCGAGGACGCCCGCGAGCGCGGCCCCGCCGGCCAGCCAGCGCAGGCGGGCGCGGGTCGCCGCATCGGCGGCCGTGCGGTAGGAGACCACGCCCGAGACGATGGTGAGCAGCAGCGTCGCCACCACCACCGCGGTCTGCCCGGTGTGCACCAGGCCGAGCCACTCGAGGGCGTCCCGGGCGACCAGACCGGCCGCGGCCGACCAGAGGACCATCACCGCGACGGGGGCGGCGTACGCGACCGCGACCGCGTGCCGGCCCCGCCGCCAGGGGTGGGCGGGGGCGATGAGCAGCGAGAACGCGATCGTGGCGCCCCACGCGACCGAGTACGCCCCGACCGCGTTGAGGTGGAACAGCCACACCTGGGGGCCGCCCGTGGCCAGGGCGACGGCGGGCAGCCCGCCGACGACGACGAACGTGCTGCCGAGCAGGCCCGCGGCCAGGACGAGGAGCGGCGCGGTGGCGGGCTCCTCCGGGCGCCGCACGTAGAGCGCGAGCGCGAGGGCCGCCAGCGCGACGACGAAGACGAGGTTCCCCCACCCCAGCGCCAGCAGCGGGTACGGGTCCACCCGGACCATCGTGACCGCGAGCGACGTCGCCGCGCCGCGCACCACCTCGTAGGGCAGAACCGCGCCGATCGGCGGCCGCGGCACGCCGCCGAGGCCGTCCGCGAGCCGGTCGCCGGCGATGGTTGTCACGAGGTCGCCGGTCCGCAGGGTCGTGCCCGACGGCGCGGGGACGTCGACGACGACGCCGGACGCCAGCCAGGTGTCCCGGGTGAGTCGCAGGAGGCTCCCGTCGTCGGGGGCGTCCAGGCGCGCCGTCGTCCCGAGGACCCCGAGCACGACGAGGACGATCGCGACGGCGGCCGGTGCCCACCGCGTCCGTGCGGGTGGCGCCGGCTCCACGCGTGGGGTGACCACGGCTCATCATCGAGGCTCGCACCGCGGGCGTACAGGCCCGCGCGGCCCGTGCGGAACAAGGGTTGCGCTCAGCGCGCGGATCGTTCCGCACAGCGAGGTCAAACACGGTCATCAATGCGCCGTGACAAATCCCCGGCCCTCACATTCCTCGCATTCCTGCCGAACACGTTGACGTGCCGCGCACCGGCACGTCGCCCCGGCAGGAAGCACGCCCGATGACCCAGCCGATGTCGCTCGACGAGGCCCTCGCCCTGCTCGGGCTCAACCGCACCTCGAGCCGCCTTGCCGCCGAGTCCGCCTACCGCGCGCACGCGTCGGTGCTCGAC
>JBDIAU010000344.1:0-3225 GCA_039812565.1 Beutenbergiaceae bacterium | reverse complement strand
TGCGCGACGCGGTGACCCGGCTCGTGCGCAACCCCGTCCCCGGCCGGCCCGGCGTCCACGCCGCGCCCACCTTCGAGATGCCCGTGGACGCCCGGTGACCGCCTCGCCCGCTGCCCCGGGCCAGGCAGCAGCCCCGACGACGGCGCCCGCGGCGTCGTCCCCGACGGCGCCCCCGACGGCGCCCGCCGTCCCCGACCGCCTCGACGCCTTCCTCGCGTTCTCGTCCCGCGTGACCGCGTTCAGCGTCTTCGACCTGCTCGGCACGGGGCAGGCGGAGGCCTACCTCGCCGCGGTCACGGACGCCGTCGGGGAGGACGTGGTGGCCGACCTGCTCGCCGCGGACGCCACCGTCGCCGAGCGTGCGGGCGGCGACGAGGACCTCACGACGGAGCTCCTGCGCGCCGAGGTCTTCAGCGACGACCGGCTCGGCCCCGTCGCCCGCGGCGTCGTCAAGGTCTGGTACCTCGGGACCTGGTACGCCCTGCCGTCCACCTGGCACGAGGCGTACGGCGGCCGCGGGGCGGACGCCACCGCCGTCGTCTCCGCCACGGCGTACACCGAGGGCCTCGTGTGGCCGGCGATCGGCGCCAACCCGCCCGGGGCCAAGGGCCCGGGCTACGGCACGTGGGCGCTGCCGCCGCAGGTCGCGCTCCCCGCCCTGGCCGCCCACCGACAGGAGACCGGTCGATGACCCTCACCGACGACGTCCTCAGCTACCCGAACGCCCGCGAGCTCGCCGTCCCCTTCTTCGAGAAGGTGACGCTCGCCGAGAACCAGCCCGACGGCTACTGGATCGCCGCCGTCGACATCACCGGCGACGGACGGCCCGACCTGGTCACCTCCGGCCTCGCGGTCGGCGAGGTCGCCTGGTACGAGAACCCGACGTGGACCAAGCGGACCATCGCGCAGCTCCCGCTGCCGGTCGCGGTCATCGCCGGGGACGTCGCCGGGAACGGCCGCAACGATCTCGTCCTCTCCCACGACTACGGCAACTGCATGTTCTGGTGCCGTCCCGAGGACGGCAAGATCTCCTGGCTCGAGAACCCGGGCACGTACGACGCGGACGAGCCCTGGGCGCGGCACTTCATCTCCGACCTCATGGCCGCGCACCGGCTCCAGCTCGGGCACTTCACCCAGACGGAGCGCCTGGAGCTCCTCGCGCTGCCCGTCGTCGGCCCGCGGCCGTACGGCGAGGGCGTGCACGAGCCGGTCGGCTGCACCGTCTTCGAGCGCCCGGACGACGCCGTCGGCGCCCCGTCGTGGCCGGGGCGCATCGTCGACGAGGAGTCCTTCCGGATCATCCACGGCGTCGTGACCGACCGGTTCGGCGGGCCGTCCGGCCCGCGCCTCGACTCGTGCCTCCTCGCCAGCGAGGAGGGCATCTCGTGGTTCTACTTCGACGCGGCGGCCGGGACGTGGCGGGTGGTGCCGATCGGCCCGGGGGAGCCGGAGAACGCGGCCGGCTTCCGCGGCAGCGGCAACGTGGCCGTCGGCCGGGTCGGCGACGACCCCTACGCCTACATCGCGACCATCGACCCGTTCCACGGCAACGTCGTCACGGCGTACACGCGACGCCCGGGCCAGGCGCTCACCGACCACCCGTGGACCCGGACCGTCCTCGACACGTTCGGCGAGTTCAGCACGACGAGCCAGGGCCCCGGCCACCACGTGGTCACCGGCGACTTCGACGGCGACGGCGACGACGAGTTCCTCGTCGCCCTCCGCGGCCCCCTGCCCCACCAGGGCGTCTACTACTACAAGGCGATCGACGTCGAGCGCGGGCTCTTCGAGCGGTGGCGGGTCTCCAGCGCGTCGGCGGCGCGGATCGCCGTCGGGGACTTCGACGGCGACGGCCGCCTCGACTTCGCGACCACCGGCTACTACACCCCCGGCTACTACCTGTGCGACAACTCGCAGGTCAACCTCTACCTCAACGGCTTCGCGCCGCGCCCGGGCACGGGCGAGGTGCTGCGGTGATCGAGGGGGCGGAGGCGGACCGCCTCCGCGCGGCCTACGCGCGCGACGGCGGCGCCGAGCCGTGGCTGGCCTGGGGGCCCTACCTCTCGGAGCGGCAGTGGGGGACCGTCCGCGAGGACTACAGCGCGGACGGCGACGCCTGGGCGTCCTTCAGCCACGACGAGGCGCGCTCGCGCGCCTACCGCTGGGGGGAGGACGGGCTGGCCGGCCTCTGCGACGACGAGCAGCGCCTCTGCTTCGCGCTCGCCCTGTGGAACGGGCAGGACCCCATCCTCAAGGAGCGCCTCTTCGGCCTGACGAACGCCGAGGGCAACCACGGCGAGGACGTCAAGGAGTACTACTACTACCTCGACAACACCCCGACGCACTCCTACCAGCGCTGGCTCTACAAGTACCCCCTCGCGGCGTTCCCGTACGCGGACCTCGTCGAGGAGAACGCCCGCCGCAAGGCCACCGACCCGCACGCGCCGGAGTACGAGCTGGTGGACACGGGGGTCTTCGACGGCGACCGGTACGTCGACGTCCAGGTCGAGTACGCCAAGGCGGGGCCGCGGGACGTCTGCGTGCGGATCACGGTGGAGAACCGCGGGCCCGACCCTGCGCCGCTGCACGTCCTGCCGACCCTGTGGTTCCGCAACACCTGGTCCTGGCTGCTGCCGCAGGACCGGGAGGCGGCGACGCCGCGGCTCACCGGGACGCCGGCGGCGGGTCCGGGCGGCGTCGCGACGGTCGTGGCGACGCCCGCGCCCGGGGACGCCGACGGCTCCGATGTCCCCGCCACCCCCACGACCCTGTTCTGCGAGGGTCCCGACGACCTCCTGTTCTGCGACAACGAGAGCAACGCGGCGAGGTTGTGGGGGTCGAGCGGCACCCCCGCGTTCCCGAAGGACGGCATCAACGACCACGTGGTCCACGGCGCGTCGACGGTCAACCCGGCCCTGACCGGCACGAAGGCCTCGGCGCACTACCGGCTCGAGGTCCCCGCGGGCGGCCGGGCGGTGCTGCGGCTGCGCCTCACGGCCGAGCCGGAGGTCGCCGACGCGGGTGTCGCCGACCCCGGAGCCGCCGACCCGTTCGGCCCCGGCTTCGACGACATCCTCGCCGACCGGGCCGCCGAGGCGGACGCCTTCTACGCGGCGCTCGCCCCCGCGAGCCTCACCGACGAGGAGCGGGCGGTCCAGCGGCAGGCGTACGCGGGGATGCTGTGGAGCAAGCAGTGGTACCACTACGTGGTCCGCGACTGGCTCG
>JBDIAU010000343.1:0-3241 GCA_039812565.1 Beutenbergiaceae bacterium | reverse complement strand
GCTCGGCGGGCTCGATGCCGTGACCCTCGTCCGACACGTCGAAGACCACCTCGTCCGCCGCCGGGTCGTAGCGGGCGGCGAGCCGGACGTGCCCGCCGCGCGGGGAGTGCCGGGCGGCGTTGGTCAGCAGGTTCGTCAGCACCTGGTGGAGGCGCTCCGGGTCCGCCGGGACGGTGAGGTCCGCGGGCGTCGTCGTCGTCTGCCACCGCACGTCTCGGCCGGCGGCCACGGCGGCGATCCGCGCGGCCGCGACGACGTCGTCGAGGAACGCGGCGACCGGCACGTCGACGATGTCGAGCCCGACGGCGCCCGCCTCCAGCCGGGACAGGTCCAGCAGGGAGCCGACGAGCCGGCTGAGGCGCTCCGCCATCGCGAGCGCGTCCTCGAGCGTCTGCTGGTCGGGCTCGACGACGCCGTCGACCATGTTCTCGAGCTGCGCCCGCAGGGCCGCGACGGGGGTCCGGAGCTCGTGGGAGACGTTGGCGATCATCTCGCGTCGGACGCCGTCGGCAGCGGCGAGGTCCTCGGCCATCGAGTTGAACGCGACGGCGAGCTGCCCCACCTCGTCGCGGCTCGTCGCCCGGACGCGGCGGGTGTAGTCCCCCTGCGCCATCGCCCGCGCGGCGGCCGTCATCTCGCGCAGCGGGGAGGTCATGCCGTGGGCCAGCACCTGCGTGATGGCCAGGGAGGCGACGATCGCCAGCGGGACGGTGCGCGACGGGCCCAGCTGGTTCTGCAGCCCCACCCAGGTGATGAGGGCCGAGGCCGTCACGGTGACGGCGGCCAGCACGCCGAGCTTCGCCTTGATCGAGCGCAGCGGGTCCAGCGGCCGCAGGTCCGGGCCGGACCAGCCGCGCCGCCGGCTGCGGGCGTGCCGCGTCACGGTCGCCGAGGTGCGGCCGGCTCCGTGGGCTCGAGCGCGTAGCCGACGCCGTGCACCGTGCGGACGAGGTCGGGTCCCAGCTTGCGCCGCAGCGCCTTGACGTGGGAGTCGACCGTGCGGGTGCCGGAGGCGTCGGCCCAGTCCCAGACCTCGGCGAGGAGGCGCTCGCGGCTCAGCACCGTCCGCGGCGAGCGGGCGAGGCAGACGAGGAGGTCGAACTCGGTGGGGGTGAGGTGCGCCTCGGCGTCGCCGCGCCGGACGCGGCGCTGGGCGCGGTCGATGACGAGGTCCCCGAGGACCAGGGTGCCGGCGTCGGCGGCCCCGGCCGCCTCCTCGGCGTGGAGCCGGCGGGCGCGCTCGACCCGCCGCAGGAGGGCCTTGAGCCGCGCCACCAGCTCACGCATCGAGAACGGCTTGGTCATGTAGTCGTCCGCGCCGACGCCGAGGCCGACGAGCATGTCCGTCTCGTCGTCGCGGGCGGTGAGCATGAGCACGGGGACGGCGCGCTCCGCCTGCACCCGGCGGCAGACCTCCAGGCCGTCGATCCCCGGCAGCATCACGTCGAGGACGACGACGTCGGGGCGCAGCGCGCGGGCGGCGTCCACGCCCGCCAGGCCGTCCGCGGCGACGTGCACGTCCCAGCCCTCCGCCGCGAGGCGTCGGGCGATCTGCGTCGCGATCGCGGGCTCGTCCTCGACGACGAGCACCCGCACGGGTGCGCTCGCTGCAGCGGCCGGCGTCGCCATGCCGCAAGCCTGGCACACCGCCCAGCCGTTAGTCTGGAGGGACTATGAGCAGGTCCCGAGGCGGCCGCCCCGGCGGGCTGTGCACCCACCCCGAGGGACGTCCGTGCTGACCCAGTGGCTCCTCGTCCTCCTCGGCGTCGTCCTGACCGCCGGCACCGCGCTCTTCGTGGCCTCCGAGTTCTCGCTCGTCGCGCTCGACCGCTCGGCGGTCGAGCGTCAGGTCGAGGCGGGCGACCGGCGCGCGATCGGGATCTCCCGGGCGCTGAAGCACCTGTCCACGGAGCTCTCCGGCGCGCAGATCGGCATCACGGTCACGACCATCCTGCTCGGGTACACGTCGCAGCAGGCGCTCGCGGAGATCCTCGTCGGGCCGCTCGGCGACGCGGGCCTGGCGCAGGCGGCCGCGACGGGTCTGGCGGCCCTCCTGGCCCTGCTCGTCGTCAACACCTTCTCCATGGTGTTCGGCGAGCTCGTGCCGAAGAACCTCGCGATCACGGACCCGATGGGCACGGCGCGTCTGGTCACGCCCGCGCAGCGCGCGGTGACGGCGGCGCTGAGACCGCTCATCACGGTCCTCAACGGCACGGCCAACTGGATCCTGCGACGCTTCGGCGTGGAGCCGCGGGAGGAGATCTCCAGCGCCCGCTCGTCGACCGAGCTCTCCTCCCTGGTGCGGCGCTCCGCCGAGGTCGGCACCCTCGACCGGCGCACCGCCACGCTGGTCCAGCGCACGATCAGCCTGGGCGACCTCACGGCCGTCGACGTCATGACGGACCGGCAGCGGATGATCGTCGTGCACCGGGAGGCGACGGCGGCCGACGTCGTCGCGCTCGCCCGGGACACGGGGCACTCGCGGTTCCCGGTCATCGACGCCGACCGGGACGACGTGGTCGGCCTCGTCACCGTGCGGCGCGCCGTCGCCGTCCCGTTCGAGCGCCGCTCCGAGGTGCCCGCCGCGGCGCTGATGGTGGCGGCGCCGCGCGTGCCGGAGACCGTGCGGCTGGTCCCGCTCCTTGTCGAGCTGCGGGACCAGGGCCTGCAGATGGCGATCGTCGTCGACGAGTACGGCGGGACGTCCGGCGTGGTGACGCTGGAGGACGTGGTCGAGGAGATCGTCGGCGACGTCACGGACGAGCACGACCGCCGGCCCGCGGCGGTCCGCTCCGGGCCGGCGCGCACGTGGCTCGTCCCCGGGCAGCTGCGCCCCGACGAGCTGCGCGAGCAGACCGCGCTCGTGGTGCCCGACGAAGGCCCCTACGAGACGCTCGGCGGCCTCGTGATGATGGTGCTCGGGCGGATCCCGGCCGTCGGGGACGAGGTGGTCCTCGCGGGCGTCCGTCTCGCGGTCGAGCAGATGGACGGCCGCCGCGTCGAGACGCTGCGGGTCAGCGCGGCCGCGCCGGACGACGACGAGGCGTCGGCGTGAGCGCCGGGACCGCCCTGCTCGTCGCCGTCGGGCTCCTCCTGGCGAACGCTTTCTTCGTCGGTGCGGAGTTCGCGATCATGTCGGCGCGGCGCTCGCAGATGGAGCCGCTCGCCGCCGCCGGCTCGAGGTCGGCGCGCACGGTCCTGTGGGCGATGGAGCACGTCTCGCTCATGCTCGCCTGCGCCC
>JBDIAU010000342.1:0-3241 GCA_039812565.1 Beutenbergiaceae bacterium | reverse complement strand
GCTCGGCGGGCTCGATGCCGTGACCCTCGTCCGACACGTCGAAGACCACCTCGTCCGCCGCCGGGTCGTAGCGGGCGGCGAGCCGGACGTGCCCGCCGCGCGGGGAGTGCCGGGCGGCGTTCGTCAGCAGGTTCGTCAGCACCTGGTGGAGGCGCTCCGGGTCCGCCGGGACGGTGAGGTCCGCGGGCGTCGTCGTCGTCCGCCACCGCACGTCCCGGCCGGCGGCCTCGGCGGCGATCCGCGCCGCCGCGACGACGTCGTCGAGGAACGCGGCGACCGGCACGTCGACGATGTCGAGCCCGACGGCGCCCGCCTCCAGCCGGGACAGGTCCAGCAGGGAGCCGACCAGCCGGCTGAGGCGCTCCGCCATCGCGAGCGCGTCCTCGAGCATCTGCTGGTCGGGCTCCACGACGCCGTCGACCATGTTCTCCAGCTGCGCCCGCAGGGCCGCGACGGGGGTCCGGAGCTCGTGGGAGACGTTGGCGATCATCTCGCGGCGGACGCCGTCGGCCGCGGCGAGGTCCTCGGCCATCGAGTTGAAGGCGACGGCGAGCTGCCCCACCTCGTCGCGGCTCGTCGCCCGGACGTGGCGGGTGTAGTCCCCCTGGGCCATCGCCCGCGCGGCGGCCGTCATCTCCCGCAGCGGGGAGGTCATGCCGTGGGCCAGGACCTGCGTGATGGCCAGGGAGGCGACGATCGCCAGCGGGACGGTGCGCGACGGGCCCAGCTGGTTCTGCAGCCCCACCCAGGTGATGAGGGCGGAGGCCGTCACGGTGACGGCGGCCAGCACGCCGAGCTTCGCCTTGATCGAGCGCAGCGGGTCCAGCGGCCGCAGGTCCGGGCCGGACCAGCCGCGCCGCCGGCTGCGGGCGTGCCGCGTCACGGTCGCCGAGGTGCGGCCGGCTCCGTGGGCTCGAGCGCGTAGCCGACGCCGTGCACCGTGCGGACGAGGTCGGGTCCCAGCTTGCGCCGCAGCGCCTTGACGTGGGAGTCGACCGTGCGGGTGCCGGAGGCGTCGGCCCAGTCCCAGACCTCGGCGAGGAGGCGCTCGCGGCTCAGCACCGTCCGCGGCGAGCGGGCGAGGCAGACGAGGAGGTCGAACTCGGTGGGGGTGAGGTGCGCCTCGGCGTCGCCGCGCCGGACGCGGCGCTGGGCGCGGTCGATGACGAGGTCCCCGAGGACCAGGGTGCCGGCGTCGGCGGCCCCGGCCGCCTCCTCGGCGTGGAGCCGGCGGGCGCGCTCGACCCGCCGCAGGAGGGCCTTGAGCCGCGCCACCAGCTCACGCATCGAGAACGGCTTGGTCATGTAGTCGTCCGCGCCGACGCCGAGGCCGACGAGCATGTCCGTCTCGTCGTCGCGGGCGGTGAGCATGAGCACGGGGACGGCGCGCTCCGCCTGCACCCGGCGGCAGACCTCCAGGCCGTCGATCCCCGGCAGCATCACGTCGAGGACGACGACGTCGGGGCGCAGCGCGCGGGCGGCGTCCACGCCCGCCAGGCCGTCCGCGGCGACGTGCACGTCCCAGCCCTCCGCCGCGAGGCGTCGGGCGATCTGCGTCGCGATCGCGGGCTCGTCCTCGACGACGAGCACCCGCACGGGTGCGCTCGCTGCAGCGGCCGGCGTCGCCATGCCGCAAGCCTGGCACACCGCCCAGCCGTTAGTCTGGAGGGACTATGAGCAGGTCCCGAGGCGGCCGCCCCGGCGGGCTGTGCACCCACCCCGAGGGACGTCCGTGCTGACCCAGTGGCTCCTCGTCCTCTTCGGCGTCGTCCTGACCGCCGGCACCGCGCTCTTCGTGGCCTCCGAGTTCTCGCTCGTCGCGCTCGACCGATCGGCGGTCGAGCGGCAGGTCGCGGCGGGCGACCGGCGGGCGATCGTGATCTCCCGGGCGCTGAAGCAGCTCTCCACGGAGCTCTCCGGCGCGCAGATCGGCATCACTGTCACGACCATCCTGCTCGGGTACACGTCGCAGCAGGCGCTCGCCGAGATCCTCGTCGGGCCGCTGGGGGACGCGGGCCTGGCGCAGGCGGCCGCGACCGGCCTGGCGGCGCTCCTGGCCCTGGTGGTCGTCAACACGTTCTCCATGGTGTTCGGCGAGCTCGTGCCGAAGAACCTCGCGATCACGGACCCGATGGGCACGGCGCGCGTGGTCACGCCCGCGCAGCGCGCGGTGACGGCGGCGCTGAGGCCGCTCATCACGGTCCTCAACGGCACGGCCAACTGGATCCTGCGCCGCTTCGGCGTGGAGCCGCGCGAGGAGATCTCCAGCGCCCGGTCGGCGAGCGAGCTCGCCTCGCTGGTGCGGCGCTCCGCCGACGTCGGCACGCTGGACCGGCGCACCGCCACGCTGGTCCAGCGCACGATCAGCCTGGGTGACCTCACGGCCGTCGACGTCATGACGGACCGGCAGCGGATGATCGTCGTGCACCGGGAGGCGACGGCGGCCGACGTCGTCGCGCTCGCCCGGGACACGGGGCACTCCCGGTTCCCGGTCATCGACGCCGACCGGGACGACGTCGTCGGCCTCGTCACCGTGCGGCGCGCCGTCGCCGTGCCGTTCGAGCGGCGCTCCGAGGTGCCCGCGGCGGCGCTCATGGTGGTCGCGCCGCGCGTCCCGGAGACCGTGCGCCTCGTCCCGCTGCTTGTCGAGCTGAGGGACCAGGGCCTGCAGATGGCCATCGTGGTCGACGAGTACGGCGGGACGTCGGGCGTGGTGACGCTGGAGGACGTGGTCGAGGAGATCGTCGGCGACGTCACGGACGAGCACGACCGACGGCCGGCGGCGGTCCGCTCCGGGCCCGCCCGCACCTGGCTCGTCCCCGGGCAGCTGCGCCCCGACGAGCTGCGGGAGCAGACCGCGCTCGTCGTGCCCGACGAGGGCCCGTACGAGACGCTCGGCGGCCTCGTGATGATGGTGCTCGGGCGGATCCCGGCCGTCGGGGACGAGGTGGTCCTCGCGGGCGTCCGTCTCGGTGTCGAGCAGATGGACGGCCGCCGCGTCGAGACGCTACGGGTCAGCGCGGCCGCGCCGGACGGCCACGAGGGGTCGGCATGAGCGCCGGGACCGCACTGCTCGTCGCCGTCGGGCTCCTCCTGGCGAACGCCTTCTTCGTCGGCGCAGAGTTCGCGATCATGTCGGCGCGGCGCTCGCAGATGGAGCCGCTCGCCGCCGCCGGCTCGAGGTCGGCGCGCACGGTCCTGTGGGCGATGGAGCACGTCTCGCTCATGCTCGCCTGCGCCC
>JBDIAU010000341.1:0-3252 GCA_039812565.1 Beutenbergiaceae bacterium | reverse complement strand
AGCAGGTCGAAGCCCTCGTGCGGCAGCAGATGGGCGCCGCCGCCGACCTGTCCGTCCCGCTCGACGTCACCGTCGGCACGGGTCGCGACTGGCGCTCGGCCGGCCACTGACCCCCGACCCCCCACGCCGAGGTCGCACCTCAGGCGCCAGGTCGCACCGTGCGAGGTGCGACCTCGGCGCTGAGGTGCGACGTCGCGAACGGGCGATGCGCCGCACTACCCCAGGACGAGGACCGCGGCGCCGTCGACCCGGTCGGCCGCCAGATCACGCAGCGCCCGGTCCGCGGCGTCGAACGGGTACGGCGTCGTCGTGACGCGGATCCGGTGGCGGGAGGCCGCGGCGAGGAAGTCGCGGCCGTCCTCGCGGGTGTTCGCCGTGACGCTGCGCACCTGGCGCTCGCGGAACAGGTGACGCTGATAGCTCAGGACGGGGATGTCCGAGAGGTGGATCCCGGCGATCGCGAGCGTCCCGCCGTCGCCGAGCGCCTCGAGCGCGACGGGCACGAGCTCGCCCGCGGGCGCGAAGAGGATCGCCGCGTCGAGAGGCTCCGGGGGCGAGTCCGCCGCGCCCGCCGCGGATGCCACCCCGAGCTCGAGCGCCAGCCGCTGCGCCGCCTCCGAGCGGGTGAGGACGTGGACGACGGCGCCCTCCGCCATCGCGACCTGCGCCGCGAGGTGCGCCGACGCCCCGAAGCCGTAGATCCCCAGCCGCCCGCCCGGCGGCACCTCCGCCCGGCGCAGCGACCGGAAGCCGATGATCCCGGCGCACAGCAGCGGTGCGACCTCGACGTCGGAGTAGCCGTCGGGCAGGGCGTAGACGTACGCGGCGGGCGCCGTCGCGTACTCCGCGTACCCACCGTGCGCATCCCAGCCTGTGTACAGCGACGCCCGGCACAGGTTCTCCGAGCCGCGGCGGCAGGCCGCGCAGGCGCCGCACGTCCAGCGCAGCCACGCGATGCCCACCCGCTCGCCGACGCGCGACTCCGGGACCCCCGCCCCGACGCCCACGACGTCCCCCACCACCTCGTGACCAGGCACGACGCCGGGGGCGTGCGGCGCGAGGTCGCCCTCGGTGAGGTGCAGGTCCGTCCGGCAGACGCCGCACGTGCGGACCTTGACGAGCAGCTCGCCCGGCGCCGGCGCCGGGACCGGCAGCTCGACGAGGCGCAGCGGCGTCCCGGTGACCGAGCCGGGCTCCTCGACCACCCAGGCACGCATCGTGGCGGGGATCCCGGTCATGGCTGCCTCCTTCGACGGCGCCGCTCCCTCTCGACAGCTCCATGGTCCTCCCGGCCCCGTCCCGTCGTACCCACTCGCGCCGAACGCGGGGTGCGAAGGGGGCGTGAGGCGGGGGTTCAGTCGGCGAGGACGGGAACGAGCACGACCTCGTCCACCCAGCGCACGGAGGAGCAGCGGCCGGACCCGTCGCCGTCGGACCACTGCGCAAACACCTGCATCGGCTCCCGCGCCCGTGTGCCCGTGTAGGAACCGTCGTCTCCGAGCGTGAGCTCGGAGCGCATGGTCACGGGGAAGCACGGCCCGTCGGCCTCGGTGAGCACACCCTCCTGGAACTCGAAGGACACAGCATCCTGGCCGACCTGGAACGTGAAGCCGCCCCCTGTGCACATGCCGTCCGTGCAGCTCACCGTGATCTCCGACGTCGACCCGAGCTGGTCCTCCGGGCGGAGCTCCACATCGGGCCCGGCCTCGACGGTCGTCCGCGTGGAGGTCATCGTGTAGCCGACCACCTGGGCCGGATCGACCTCGGGCGGGAGGTCGCCGCCGGACCCTTCGCCGGTCCCGCCGTCGCCGGACCCTGCGTCGTCCGCCCCGGCCGCGTCCACCGCGGCCGGCGCATCCCCGCCGCCCAGCGCTCCGGACGCGACGGCGACGCCGCAGGCCACGACCACGACGACGGCGGCGCCCGCGGCGACGACCGCCCAGCGCGGGAACCGCGGCCTCGGCACGGGCGCCGGACCGGTGGCGGGTGCCGGCTCGACGCCGTGCTCGACGTCGTGGTCGTCGGGCCGGCGATTCTTGTCGTCCCGGTCCAGGTCCGTCAGCCGCCCGGTGACCACGTCGCGCTCCGACGGCACGAGCGAACCGTCCCGCGGCCGCACTGCACTGACGACGACGGCCGGGGCCTTCGGGCGGGGGGATGTCATGGCGTGGCTCCTTCCTCGGGCTGATCCAGGACGGGCGAGAGCACGGCGTGGTCGCGAAGTCGGCGTCGTCGGCACGACGCCGGGGGCGTGCGGTGCGAGGTCGCCCTCGGTGAGGTGCAGGTCGGTCCGGCAGACGCCGCACGTGCGGACCTGGACGAGCAGCTCGCCCGGCGCCGGCCCTGGTACCGGGAGCTCGACGAGGCGCAGCGGCGTCCCGGTGACCGGGGCGGGCTCCTCGACCACCCAGGCGCGCAGTGGCGGGGACCGTGGTGGAGTCAGCGGTCATCCGAACCTCCCGAACCTACCCCGGCGCATCAGAGCTGATCGAAGACCGATCGCACGGCCTGGACGAGATCCGCGGGTGAGATCGAGACGTTCGGTTCGTTGACCTGAAGCGAGACCATGACTCCCCGGTCGAACGCCCGCAGGAACACCGTCCCCGGACAGCTCGAGCCCTCGGCCGGGACTCCGCCCATGTCGACGGGCGTCGCTGTGCACTCGACGTCGTTCACGACGATCGGGCTGAAGGTGCCGTCGCTGCGATAGGAGCTCAGGTCGACGTAGGCCGGGAAGCCTGCCTTGGGGACGGCCCAGAAGCAGCCCGCCTCGTTCGGACTGCTCGGCCCGCTGTCCGTGATGAACTCCGAGGGCTCCGACGTCAGCGCCTGCACGTCACCGAGGGACAAGAGGGAGCACGCGTCGACCCCCGCGAGGTCGAGTACCTCACCGCTGTCCTCCTCCGAGGTCGACGGCGCACTCGCGGCGTCCACCGCAGACGGCGCCTCCGCAGACGGCGCATCCGACGACGGCGCCTCCCCGCCGCCCAGTGCCCCGGAGGCGACGGCGACGCCGCCGGCCACGACCACGACGACGGCGGCGCCCGCGGCGACGACCGCCCAGCGCGGGAACCGCGGCCTCGGCACGGGCGCCGGACCGGTGGCGGGTGCCGGCTCGACGCCGTGCTCGTCGTCGTGGTCGTCGGGCCGGCGATTCTTGTCGTCCCGGTCCAGGTCCGTCAGCCGCCCGGTGACCACGTCGCGCTCCGACGGCACGAGCGAACCGTCCCGCGGCCGCACCGCGCTGACGAC
>JBDIAU010000340.1:0-3261 GCA_039812565.1 Beutenbergiaceae bacterium | reverse complement strand
GGGTCAGGCCCATGGACGTCTCCACGGACAGGCCACCGCGCACCGCCGTCGCCGACGCGCCGTTGCCCAGGTGGAGCACGATGATGTTGAGCTCCTCGACGGGCCGCCCGAGCGCCTCCGCGGTCGCCCGCGAGACGAACAGGTGCGACGTCCCGTGGGCGCCGTAGCGGCGGATCGCGTACGTGCGGGCGACCTCCCGGTCGATCGCGTAGGTGTACGCCGCCGGGGGGAGGCTCTGGTGGAACGAGGTGTCGAAGACGGCGACGTGGGGCGCGTCGGGGAACGCGTGGCGCGCGGCGCGGATGCCGGCGAGGTTCGGCGGGTTGTGCAGCGGGGCGAGGTCGGACAGGGCCTCGATCTGGGCCTCGACGTCGTCGTCCACGAGCGCCGGGCCCGAGAACACGTCGCCGCCCTGCACCACGCGGTGCCCGACGGCGCTGAGCACCGACGCGTCGAGCACCGGGCCGTGCTCGGCGAAGAGCCTCAGGACGACCTCCATCCCGGCCTCGTGGTCGGGGATGGGCTGCTCGAGGACCGTCTTGCCGTCGGGCCCGCTGTGCGTGACGGTCCCGCTCGCCTGCCCGATCCGTTCGACGATGCCGCTGGCGATCGCCTCGCCGGTCGTGACGTCGACCAGCTGGTACTTGATCGACGAGGATCCGGAGTTGATGACGAGGACGTCCTGGCTCATGGGTGCGCTCACTTCTGGCAGACGGGGCAGGGCGGGTCGGCCCGGGGCCGGCGGTCGCCGGCCCCGGTGGGGTGGCGGGTCAGGAGGGGGTGCCGGGCTCCTGGGACTGCACGGCCGTGATCGCGACGGTGTTGACGATGTCCTTGACGAGGGCGCCGCGGGACAGGTCGTTCACCGGCTTGCGCAGGCCCTGCAGCACCGGGCCGACGGCGATCGCACCGGCGGAGCGCTGGACCGCCTTGTACGTGTTGTTGCCCGTGTTGAGGTCCGGGAAGATGAAGACGGTCGCCTTGCCGGCCACCTCGGAGCCCGGGAGCTTGGTCTGGGCGACCGAGGCGTCGACGGCGGCGTCGTACTGGATGGGGCCCTCGACCACGAGGTCGGGCCGGCGCTCGCGGACGATCTGCGTGGCGGTGCGGACCTTGTCGACGTCGGCGCCGGAGCCCGACTCGCCGGTGGAGTAGGACAGCATCGCCACGCGCGGGTCGACGCCGAACTGCGCCGCCGTCTGCGAGGACGAGATCGCGATGTCGGCGAGCTGCTCCGCCGTCGGGTCGGGGTTGACGGCGCAGTCGCCGTAGACGAGCACCCGGTCGGCGAGGCACATGAAGAAGACGCTCGAGACGATGGACGTCCCCGGGACCGTCTTGATGATCTCGAAGGCCGGCTTGATGGTGTGCGCCGTCGTGTGCACCGCGCCCGAGACCATGCCGTCGGCGAGACCGAGGTGGACCATGAGCGTGCCGAAGTACGAGACGCTCGTGACGATCTCGCGCGCCCGCTCGACCGTCATCCCCTTGTGGGCGCGGATCTTGGCGTACTCCTCCGCGAACCGCGCCCGGTACTCCTCCTCGTGGGGGTCGATGACCGTCGCGTCGTCGAGGTCGAGGCCGAGCTCGTTCGCACGGGCGCGGATGGTCGCCTCGACGCCCAGGAGGGTGATGTCGGCGACGCTGCGGGCCAAGAGCGTGCTGGCGGCGCGCAGGATGCGGTCGTCGTTGCCCTCCGGCAGGACGATGTGCTTCTTGTCCCGGCGGGCGCGCTCGAGCAGCTCGTACTCGAACATCAGCGGGGTGACGACCTCGCTGTGCGGCACGTCGACGAGGTGGACCACCTTGTCGCTGTCGACGTGCGCCTCGAAGGCCGCCCGGGCCGTGTCGAGCTTGCGCTGCGAGCCGGTGCTCAGCAGGCCCCGGGTCTCTGCTGACCGGGAGGCGGTGGCGAAGGTCCCGAGCTCCGTGGTGATGATGGGTAGCCGCTGGCCGAGGCCCTCGACGAGGCGGGTGACCTGCGGCGCCGGCTGGAAGCCGCCGTTGAGGATCACGCCGGACAGGGACGGGAACGTGGGCGCGGCGTGCGCCGAGACGAGGCCGAGGAGGATGTCGGAGCGGTCGCCCGGGGTGATCACGACGGCGCCGTCGTGGATCCGGTCGAGCAGGTGCTCCATGCTCATCGCGCCGACCATGACGCCCTCGGCCTCGCGCTCGAGCAGCGCGGGGTCGCCCGAGGTGAGGGTGCCCTCGACGGCGACCATGAGCTCGCCGACGGTCGGGGCGGACAGCAGCGGGATCTCGGGGAGGGTGAAGACGGGCAGCGGCCCGGAGAGCGCGGCCGCGACGGCGTCCATCTGCGCCGGGTCGCAGCGGTTGGCGACGACGGCGACGACGCCCGCATGCCCGGCGTGGAGCTCGCCGATCGCGACGTCCGTGACCTGGCGGACGTCCTCCGGCGTCCGCTCGAGCGCGCTCACGACGAGGATCACGGGGGCGCCGAGGTTGGTGGCGACGCGGGCGTTGAACGCCAGCTCGTTGGGGCTGGCGACGTCGGTGTAGTCGGACCCGACGATGACGACGGCCTCGCACTCGCGCTCGAGCTCGCGGTAGCGCTGGACGATCGTGGCGAGCGCGCCCTCGGGGTCGGCGTGCACCTGGTCGTAGCTGACGCCGATGCAGCGGTCGTAGTCGAGGTCCACGCCGTCGACCTTGAGCAGCAGCTCGAGCACGCTGTCGCGGCCCTGGTCGGTGCGCGCGACGGGCCGGAAGACGCCCACCTTGGTCACGCGGCCGACGAACAGGTCGACGAGCCCGAGGGCGACGCTCGACTTGCCGGTGTACCCCTCGGGTGAGGCGACGAAGATGCTGCGTGCCACGGCTCCTGCCTTCTGCTCGACGACGACGCCCGGCCCTCGGCCGACCGGGGTGGGTTCCTTCCCACGTCCCGCTCCGACCGCTGCGACGGCGGGACGGTGGGCCGGCCGTGCTGCGCTGGACCGGTCCGCCCCGCCCGCAGCGGCATCGCGGCGGGCGGCCCCATTCTTGCGCGGCTCGGGCTGGCGCGTCGCCGTCGTCGGCAGCGCTTTCCGGGGAGCGGGACGCCCGGGCGCGACGCCCCTCCTCCCGGCCGGCCGGATCCGCCGCCGGCCGCCCGCCCCGGGGCCTCCCGCGCAGTGCCTAGGAGACTGCTGAACATTCCGCGGGTCTGAGGCGTGTGGCGCGTGGGGGGTCGGTGGCGTGCCGCCGGGAGAATTGGGTCGTGCAGGGTCGTGATGACGGGCAGCGTGAGTTCGGGGA
>JBDIAU010000339.1:0-3263 GCA_039812565.1 Beutenbergiaceae bacterium | reverse complement strand
CAGCCGGTCGTCGACGGGCTCGGCGAGCTCGAGCCCGTGATGCTCGCGGTGGGGGAGCGGGCCGACCTCACCGACGTCGCCGAGCGCCTCGTCGCGGCCGCGTACCAGCGGGTGGACCTCGTCGAGCGGCGCGGCGAGTTCGCCGTGCGCGGCGGCATCCTCGACGTCTTCCCCCCGACGGACGACCACCCGCTGCGCGTCGAGCTGTGGGGCGACGTCGTCGAGGAGATCCGCTGGTTCGCCGTCGCCGACCAGCGCTCCCTCGAGGTGGCGGAGCGGGGCCTGTGGGCGCCGCCGTGCCGGGAGATCCTCCTGACGCCCGCGGTGCGGGCGCGTGCCGAGGCCCTCAAGGCCGACCTCCCGGGCGCCCTCGACATGCTGGACCAGCTCGCGGCGGGGATCGCCGTCGAGGGGATGGAGTCCCTCGCCCCGGTCCTCGTCGACGGCATGGTGCCGCTGCTCGACCTCGTCGTGCCGGAGTCGCTCCTGCTGCTCGTCGAGCCCGAGCGGATCCGGCGCCGGGCGCACGACCTCGTGGCGACGACCGCGGAGTTCCTGGCCGCGGCGTGGACGTCCGCGGCGGCCGGCGCCCGGACCCCGCTCGACCTCTCCCAGGCGTCCTTCACCACGCTCGAGGAGGCGCGCGAGCGCGCCGAGGCGCGCGGCCTCGGCTGGTGGACCGTCGGGGCGTTCGGCGCGGACGCGTCCCTCGACGAGCACCTCCCCGGGGCGGCCGACGGCGCCGAGCGCGTCGTCGTCGGGGCGCGCGACGTCGAGGTCTACCGCGGCGAGGTGGAACGGGCTCTCGGCGACGTCGCCCGGATGCTCCACGACGGCTGGCGCGTCGTCCTCGTCACCGAGGGGCCCGGGCCGGCCCGGCGCTTCGCGGAGCAGCTGCAGGACGCGGACGTGACCGCCTGGGTGGTCCCGTCGGTCGCCGAGGAGCCCGAGCCGTCGGTCGTGCACGTCACGACGGGGTCCGTCGGGTCGGGCTTCGTCGCCCCGGAGCTGCGCCTCGCCCTCCTCACCGAGTCGGACCTGACCGGCCGTGCGGGCGTCTCGACCCGGGACATGCGGACGATGCCCTCCCGGCGGCGCAACGTCGTCGACCCGCTCGCCCTGCGGGCGGGGGACTTCGTGGTGCACGAGCAGCACGGCGTCGGGCGGTTCGTCGAGCTCGTGCAGCGGACGGTGGGCTCCGGCGCCGCCGCGATGACGCGCGAGTACCTCGTCATCGAGTACGCGGCCTCGAAGAAGGGGCAGCCGGGCGACCGCCTGTTCGTCCCCACGGACGCCCTCGACCAGGTGACCCGGTACACCGGCGGCGAGGCGCCGTCGCTGAACCGGATGGGCGGGGCCGACTGGGCCAAGACGAAGGGACGGGCGCGCAAGGCGGTCCGCGAGATCGCCGGCGAGCTGGTCCGGCTGTACTCCGCGCGGATGGCCACGCAGGGCTACGCGTTCTCGCCCGACACCCCGTGGCAGCGCGAGCTCGAGGACGCCTTCCCCCACATCGAGACGCCCGACCAGGTGGTCACCATCGACGAGGTCAAGTCGGACATGGAGAAGTCCGTGCCGATGGACCGCCTGATCTGCGGCGACGTCGGGTACGGCAAGACCGAGATCGCCGTCCGGGCGGCGTTCAAGGCCGTGCAGGACGGCAAGCAGGTGGCGGTCCTCGTGCCCACCACGCTGCTCGTCCAGCAGCACTACGAGACGTTCCGCGAGCGGTACGCGGGCTTCCCCGTCGTGGTCAAGGCGCTGTCCCGGTTCCAGACCGACAAGGAGGCGACGGAGGTCCGCGACGGCGTCCGCTCGGGCGCCGTCGACGTCGTCATCGGCACCCACCGCCTGATCACCGGAGAGGTGCGGTTCAAGGACCTCGGGCTCGTCGTCGTCGACGAGGAGCAGCGCTTCGGCGTCGAGCACAAGGAGACGCTCAAGCAGCTGCGGACCAACGTCGACGTGCTGGCGATGAGCGCGACGCCGATCCCGCGGACGCTGGAGATGGCCGTCACCGGCATCCGCGAGATGTCGACGCTCGCCACGCCCCCGGAGGAGCGGCACCCCGTCCTGACGTTCGTCGGCGCGTACGACGAGAAGCAGATCACCGCGGCGGTCCGCCGGGAGCTGCTCCGGGAGGGCCAGGTCTTCTACGTCCACAACCGGGTCGAGTCGATCGACCGCGCTGCGGCGCGTCTCGGCGAGCTCGTCCCGGAGGCGAGGATCGCCGTCGCGCACGGGAAGATGAACGAGCACCAGCTCGAGCGGGTCATCGTCGACTTCTGGGAGAAGCGGTTCGACGTGCTCGTCTGCACGACCATCGTCGAGACCGGGCTCGACATCTCGAACGCCAACACCCTCGTCGTGGAGCGGGCGGACGTCCTCGGGCTGTCCCAGCTGCACCAGCTGCGCGGGCGCGTCGGGCGCGGCCGGGAGCGCGCGTACGCCTACTTCCTGTACCCGCCGGAGCGGCCGCTGACGGAGACGGCCCACGACCGGCTCGCGACGATCGCCGCGCACAACGAGCTCGGCGCCGGCATGCAGGTCGCGCTCAAGGACCTGGAGATCCGCGGCGCGGGCAACCTCCTGGGCGGCGAGCAGTCGGGGCACATCGCCGGCGTCGGCTTCGACCTGTACGTCCGGATGGTCTCCGAGGCGGTCGCAGCGTTCCGCGGGGAGGAGCCGGCCGAGCTGGCCGACGTCACGATCGAGCTGCCGATCGACGCCCACGTCCCGCACGAGTACATCGCTCATGAGCGGCTGCGGCTCGAGGCGTACGCCAAGATCGCGGCCGCGGCGGACGACGCCGCCATCGAGGCCGTGCGCGAGGAGCTCACCGACCGGTACGGCCCCGTTCCGGAGCCGGTCGAGCGGCTCTTCGCGGTGGCGTCCCTGCGTGCGGCCGCCCGCGCCGCCGGGCTCACCGACATCACCGCGCAGGGGCAGTACGTCCGCTTCGCGCCCGTCACCCTGGCCGAGTCCGCCCAGCTGCGCCTCAAGCGGCTCTTCCCGGGCACGGTGCTCAAGCCCGCGGTCCGCGCGGTCCTCGTGCCGCGCCCGACGACGGCGCGCGTGGGCGGGCGGCCGCTGCGAGACGCCGAGGTGCTCGCCTGGGCGCGGCGCCTGGTCGAGGACGTCCTGAACCGGACCGGGTTCGGTGGAGAGCTCAGTTCGTGACGCGGGCGGGTTCGCCGGCGTCGGTGACAGCGTAGTGAGTGGCCTCGTAGGTGGCCGGGGCGGTGTAGTCCAGGCTGGAGTGC
>JBDIAU010000338.1:0-3264 GCA_039812565.1 Beutenbergiaceae bacterium | reverse complement strand
CCCCCCGGCGCCCGCGGCGCCGTCCTCGCCGAGGCGGGGCGGGCGTGGGCGACCGCCCGGGCGTGGGGCGCACCGGCGGCCACGTTCCCCGGGCTGCCGGACCAGTCCGCCTGACGCCCGCGCGGGTCCGGTGAGAGCACCGGAACGCGCCGGCATGAGCCCCGCCGGCGAGCGCGAGGCCGGTCAGGCTCCGGCGAGGAGCTCCTGGACCGTCGCCACGGCGTCGGCGACCGGGACCTCGCGCCGCACGTCGTCGTGGCGGCGCCGGACCTCCACCAGCCCACGGGCCAGCGAGCGCCCGACCACCACGATGACCGGCATCCCGAGCAGCTCGGCATCGGCGAACTTCACGCCGGCCGAGACGCGCGGGCGGTCGTCGTAGAGCACGTCGAGGCCGGCCGCCGCCAGCTCGGCGCCGAGGGCCTCGGCCGTCTCGAAGATGACCGCGTCCTTGCCTGTCGCCACCACGTGGACGTCGGCGGGCGCCACCTGCGCCGGCCAGGCGAGACCCTGAGCGTCGTGGTTCGCCTCGGCGAGCGCCGCGACCACCCGGGACACGCCGATCCCGTACGAGCCCATCGTCACGACCACCGAGGAGCCGTGCTCGTCGAGCACCGTGAGGCCGAGCGCCGCCGAGTACTTGCGGCCGAGGGCGAAGATGTGGCCGAGCTCGATGCCGCGGGCGGACTCCAGCGGCCCGGTGCCGTCCGGCGCCGGGTCGCCCGCGCGGACCTCCGCCGCCTCGATGACGCCGTCGGCGGCGAAGTCCCGGCCCGCGACGAGGCCGAACACGTGCTTGCCCTCGACGTTCGCGCCGGTGATCCAGGAGGTGCCGGGCACCACCCGCGGGTCGAGGAGGTACCGCACGTCGCCCTGGGGGCCCAGGACGCCAGGGCCGATGTAGCCGCGGACGAGCTCAGGGTGGCGGGCGAAGTCGGCGTCGCCGGCCGTGTCCACCTCGGCCGGCGAGACCGCGGCCTCGAGCCGCTTCACGTCGACGTCGCGGTCGCCCGGGACGCCGATGACGACGACCTCGCGGCGGCCGCCGGGGTGCGTGAGCGCCACGACCACGTTCTTCAACGTGTCCGCGGCGGTCCACGGCCGGTCCTCGCGCGGCAGGTGCGTGTTCGCGAACGCGACGAGGGCGTCGATGGTCGCGGTCTCCGGGGTGTCGTGGACCACCGGCGCCGGCGCGTGGGAGGCGTCGACGGCCTCCGGAACCGGCGTGGCGACCGCCTCGACGTTCGCCGCGTAGCCGCCCGCGGACCGGACGAACGTGTCCTCGCCGATCGGCGTCGGGAAGAGGAACTCCTCGGAGCGGGAGCCGCCCATCGCCCCGGAGGTCGCCGAGACGACCACCACCTCGAGCCCGAGCCGGGCGAAGATCCGCTCGTAGGCGTCGCGCTGGGCGAGGTAGGAGCGCTCGAGCCCGGCGTCGTCGACGTCGAACGTGTACGCGTCCTTCATGACGAACTCGCGGCCGCGGATGAGCCCGGCACGCGGTCGGGCCTCGTCCCGGTACTTCGTCTGGATCTGGTACAGCGCCAGCGGGAGGTCCTTGTACGAGGAGTACAGGTCCTTCACGACGAGCGTGAACATCTCCTCGTGCGTAGGCGCCAGCAGGTAGTCGCCGCCCTTGCGGTCCTTGAGCCGGAAGATGTTCGGCCCGTACTCCGTCCAGCGCTGCGTGGCCTCGTACGGCTCCTTCGGCAGCAGCGCGGGGAAGTGCACCTCCTGCGCGCCCGCGGTGGCCATCTCCTCCCGGATCACGTCCTCGACGCGGCGCAGCACCCGCAGCCCGAGCGGGAGCCAGGTGTAGATGCCCGGCGCGGCGCGGCGGATGTAGCCGGCGCGGACGAGCAGCCTGTGGCTCGGGACCTCGGCGTCCGCCGGGTCCTCCCGCAGGGTTCGGACGAAGAGCGTGGACAGTCGCAGCAGCACGGCCGCCAAGCCTAGCGGGGCCGGTCCGGCCGCCCGTCGAACCGGCCGGGGGCGGCACCCACCACCCACGCGACGACACGCCGCCAGGCTCCTGCCCGACGCTCGGCGTGTCGGCCTCCGGGGACGGGCTTGGCGGTGCGGGGCGCCCCGCGCGAGGATGGTCGGGTGCCTGAGCTGCCCGAGGTCGACGGACTCGCCGGCTTCCTGCGGGAGCAGGCGGTCGGCCGGACGGTGGAGGCGGTCGAGGTCGGCGCGGTGAGCGCGCTCAAGACGTTCAGCCCGGCCCCGGACGCGCTGGTCGGCCGCGTGGTGGCCGCCGCGGACCGCCACGGCAAGTGGCTCGACCTGACCGCGCCCACGCCGGCCGAGCCCGACCTCCACCTGGTGTTCCACCTGGCCAAGGCCGGGTGGCTGCGCTGGTACGACGCGGTTCCGGCCCGCCGCCTGGCACCCGGGCGGGGACCGGTCGCCCTGCGGGTCCGGCTCTCGGGCGGGGTGGGGTTCGACCTCACGGAGGCCGGCACCCGCAAGCGGCTCGCCGTCCACGTGGTGGCCCGGCCTCAGGACGTCCCGGCGATCGCCACGCTCGGGGTCGAGCCGCTCGACCCGGCGTTCACGGCGCAGGTGCTCGCCGGCCTCCTCGGCGAGCGCAACCAGCAGGTCAAGGGCGTGCTGCGGCAGCAGTCGGTCATCGCCGGCATCGGTAACGCCTACTCCGACGAGATCCTCCACGCCGCGCAGGAGAGCCCGTTCGCGCTCACCGCCTCGTTCGACGAGGACCGGGTCCGGCGCCTCCACGAGGCGATCGGCGTCGTCCTGTCGGCGGCGCTGGCAGAGGCGGCGGGGCGCCCGGCCGCGGAGCTCAAGGACACCAAGCGCGCGGGCATGCGCGTGCACGGGCGGACCGGCCTGCCGTGCCCGGTCTGCGGGGACGTCGTGCGGGAGGTCTCGTTCGCGGACTCGTTCCTCAACTACTGCGCGACCTGCCAGACCGGCGGCCACGTGCTCGCCGACCGCCGGATGTCCAAGCTCCTCAAGTAGCCCGCGGATCGCGAACACACGGGCGGATCGCGAACATCGGATGTTCGCGATCCACCCGTGTGTTCGCGATCCGGCAGGCGGCGGCGCTCAGCGAAGGAGCACTCGCAGGCGAGCGCACAGCGACTCCGGATGACGGAGGTCCTCGCTCGTCCAGCGGACCACCACCAGCCCCAGCGCCCGGAGCCGGTCCTCGCGGACCTTCTCGTCCCAGAGCACGTCCTCGGGTGCGCGACCGCTCGGGTTCCGGCGCCCGTACTTCACCCGGCCGTCGAACTCACCGAC
>JBDIAU010000337.1:0-3281 GCA_039812565.1 Beutenbergiaceae bacterium | reverse complement strand
CGCGACCTTCTCGGGCGGCATCGTCGACGGGATGAGCGGCGTCCAGATCGGGCCCGGTGCCACCGAGTTCACCCGGATGCCGTCGGTCGCCACGAGCCCGGCCATCGCCGCCGCCATGTTCGCGAGTGCGGCCTTCGTCGCGTCGTAGGGGAGCAGCTGCGGCGGCGGGGTGTCGGACACCACCGACGACGTCACGATGATCGAGGACCCGGCCGGCATGTAGGGCACCGCCGCCTTGCTCAGGTGGAAGAACGCCGAGAGGTTGGTGGCGAGGGTGTGGTCCCACTCCTCGTCGGGGATCTCGGCCAGGGACTCACGCGTCATCTGGTACGCCGCGTTGCTGACGAGGATGTCGAGCCGTGTGAAGTGCTCGACCGCGAGGTCGATCAGGTGCCGGCAGTGCACCGGGTCGGCGACGTCGCCGGGGGCGAGGACGGCCACGCGGCCGGCCTCCTCGACCCAGCGCCGCGTCTCCTCCGCGTCCTCGTGCTCGTCGAGGTAGGAGATGATCACGTCGGCGCCCTCGCGGGCGAAGGCGATCGCGACGGCCCGCCCGATCCCGCTGTCGCCGCCGGTGATCAGGGCGGCCTTGCCCGCCAGCCGGCCGGACCCGCGGTAGCTGTCCTCGCCGTGGTCGGGGCGCGGAGTCATCTGCTCGGTCGATCCGGGCACGGGCTGCTGCTGGGGTGGCTGCGTCATGGCGAACCTCTCGCGCTGGGGACGGTGTCCCTCGGCGAGTACCCCCGGACCGTGGGGTGACACGCGGCACGGACGGGGTATCCGGTCGACGTGCGCGCGGCGTGGCAGCCCCACCGGCGGCCGACGAGACGGCAGCGACGGCCCCGGGTCCCGATCCTGGTCGCGGTCGTGACCGCGCTGCTCGCCGGGCTCGCCCCGGCGGCCTGCACGACGGCGCAGGGCGGCGTCGCCGGGGACCTCCGGCGGGCGGCCGAGGCCGCGGCGGCGGCGACGTCGACGGCGGAGCTCGCCGTCGAGCTCCTCGCGGACGGTCGGACCACCCGTCCGGCCGCCGACACGACCGTCGAGGACGCCCTGGCCGAGTCGCAGGCCGCGGAGGTGGCCGTCGCCACGCTGAACGTGGCCACCCCCGCGGACGCCGACGCGCGACGCCGCACCCTCGACGCGGTCCAGCGGGCCACGACCGCTCTGGTCGAGGCGAGGACGTGGGTGAGCGAGCCCGACCTGGCGGCGCCCTCGCCGACGGCCAGGCTCGCACGGGTCACGGCCGAGCTCGACGCGCTGGCGGCCGAGCTGGAGGGCGTGCCGTGAGCCGCCTCCTCGGCGTCGCGCTCGGCGTCCTCACGGCGATCGGCGGCTTCCTCGACATCGGGGACCTCGTGACGAACGCCGTCGTCGGCTCGCGGTTCGGGCTGTCCCTGGCCTGGGTGGTCGTGCTCGGCGTCGTCGGGATCTGCCTGTTCGCCGACATGTCCGCCCGCGTCGCCGTCGTCAGCGGCCGGGCGACGTTCGAGGTCATCCGCGAGCGCCTCAGCCCCCGGGCGGCGGGAGCCAACCTCGTCGCCTCCTTCCTCGTCACGCTGCTCACCCTCACCGCGGAGATCGGCGGCGTCGCGCTCGCCGTCCAGCTCGCCACCGCGGTCGAGCCACGGCTGTGGGTCCCCCTCGTGGCGTTCGGCGTGTGGCTCGTGCTCTGGAGGGCGCGGTTCTCGATCATGGAGAACGTCACGGGGCTCGTCGGGCTGTGCCTCGTCGTGTTCGTGGTCGCCCTCGTGCTGCTGCGCCCGGACTGGCCGGCGCTCGGCGCCTCGGCCCTGGACATCGGACCCCCGCCCGGGGAGTCCGGCCTGACCTACGCGTTCTTCGCCGTCGCCCTCTTCGGGGCGGCGATGACGCCGTACGAGGTGTTCTTCTTCTCCTCGGGTGCGCGCGAGGAGGGCTGGACGGTGGCGGACCTCGGCCGGGCGCGGCTCAACGTGCTGGTCGGGTTTCCGCTCGGCGGCCTGCTCTCGCTGGCGATCGCCGCGTGCGCGGCGGTCGTCCTGCTCCCGGCGGGCATCGCGGTGACGTCGTTGTCGCAGGTCGCGCTCCCGGTCGCGCAGGCCGGCGGCCAGGTGGCCCTCGCCTTCCTGATCATGGGCCTGGTGGCGGCGACCGTCGGGGCCGCGCTGGAGACCGCGCTGTCCAGCGGGTACGCCCTGGCGCAGTTCCTCGGGTGGTCCTGGGGCAAGTTCCGGCGGCCGGCCGAGGCGGCGCGGTTCCACCTCACGATGATCGTGGGCCTGCTGGTCGCCGTCGGCGTGCTCATGACGGGCGTCGACCCCGTGCTCGTGACGGAGTACTCGGTGGTCTTCTCCGCGATCGCCCTGCCGTTGACGTACCTGCCGATCCTCGTGGTCGCCAACGACCCCCAGTACATGGGCGAGCACGTGAACAGCCGCGTCGTGAACGCGGCGGCGACGGCGATGCTCGTCGTCGTCGTGCTCGCCTCGGTGGCGGCGGTCCCGCTCCTGCTCCTCACCGGCGGTGGGACGTGACCCGCCCGCGGCTGCGTCGCCGCCCGCGGGCGCCTCGCCCCGACGACCCGACGCTGCTGCCGGCCCCGCCGGTGGCGGCGGACGTCCTCGACGCCCGGCTGAGCCTCCTCGACCGGCAGGTCCTCGACGTCCACGGGACGCCGGTGACCACGGTGGACGACCTGGAGCTGCTCGCCGTCGGGCGCGAGGACGACGCCAGCGCCGACGCCCTGATCGGCCGGGACGTCCTCGTCGTGGCCGTCCTCTCGGGACCCTCGCTCCTCACCCGGATCGTCGGGGGGCGCGCCCCCCGGTCCCGGCTGCACCGGCTGCCCTGGGAGATCGTGGCCGACGTCGGCGTCGGCGTCGCTCTCGCCGTCCCGGGCGACCTCCTCGACGTGACCTGGACCGAGCGGTGGGTCCGGGACCGCCTTGTCCGCCGGATCCCCGGAGGCACCCATGACCCTGGCTGACCTGCTCGACCTCACGGTCCGTGACGCCCACGGTCGTCACCTCGGCTACGTCGTGGACGTCCGGCTCGTCCTGGACGGGCCCGTCCGAGGCGCGTTGCGGGCGCCGCGGCTGCACGGCCTGCTCGTCAGCCCGCGCACCCGGACGTCCTTCCTGGGGTACGAGCGAGCCGGTGCGCGCGGGCCTTGGCCCGTCGCCGCCTTCCTGCGGTGGCGCCACCGCGGGACCTTCCTCGCGCTGTGGGACGACGTCGCCGCCGTCACCTCCGAGGTGACCCTGCGGCCCGGCTACCGACGTCTCGAGCCCGCGGTCCGT
>JBDIAU010000336.1:0-3289 GCA_039812565.1 Beutenbergiaceae bacterium | reverse complement strand
CTCCTCACCGGCGCCTGACCGCGCCCCGCCGACCCCTGCACCGCCGACCCCTGCCCCGCCGAACGCACTGTTGGTCGGCCGAAACGTCAGTTTCGGCCGACCAACAGTGCGTTCGGCGGAGTTGGAGGGGCGAGTTGGAGGGGCGGGTTGGAGGGGCGAGGGGTCAGCCGGCGGCGTCCTCCAGCGCGACGAGCTCCAACCTATGGGCCGCCGCGACGCCGGCGTTGACCACGTGCCCGCCCACCACGTTGACGCCCTTGGCCAGGCCCGGGTCGGCGGCGGCCGCCGCCCGCCAGCCCCGCCCGGCCAGCTCGACGACATACGGCAGCGTGACGTTCGTCAGCGCGTACGTACTGGTGTGTGGCACCGCTCCGGGCATGTTGGCGACGCAGTAGAAGATCGAGCCGTGGACCCGGAACGTCGGCTCCGAGTGCGTCGTCGGCCGGGAGTCCTCGAAGCAGCCGCCCTGGTCCACCGAGATGTCGACGAGCACGCTGCCCGGCTTCATCCGGGACACCTGCTCGTTCGTCACGAGCGTCGGCGTGCGGGCGCCCGGCACGAGGACGGCGCCGATCACCAGGTCCGCGTCCGCGATCGCCCGCTCCACCTCGAACGCGTTCGAGGCGATGGTCCGGCAGTGCCCCTGGTAGATCGCGTCGACCTGACGCAGCCGGGCGACGTTCCGGTCGAGCAGGAGCACCTCCGCCTGCAGACCGAGGGCGACGGCGGCCGCGTGCGTGCCCGCCGTCCCGGCGCCGAGCACCACCACCTTCGCGGCGTGGACGCCGGGGACCCCGCTGACGAGCACCCCGCGCCCGCCCTGCGGGCGCATGAGCGCGTGCGACCCGACCAGCGGCGCGAGCCGCCCCGCGACCTCGCTCATCGGCGCCAGCAGCGGCAGCGAGCGGTCGGGGAGCTCGACGGTCTCGTACGCGATCGCCGTCGTCCCGCGGGCCTGCAGCGCCTCGGTGAGCGGCCGCGTCGCCGCGAGGTGCAGGTAGGTGAACAGCACGAGGTCGGGACGCAGGTGCGCGTGCTCCGCGGCGACGGGCTCCTTGACCTTGAGGACCAGCTCGGCGTCCGCCCACACCTGCACCGCGGACGACCGCACGACGGCGCCCGCGGCCTCGTAGTCGGCGTCGGCGATCGAGGAGCCGAGCCCGGCGCCGCTCTCGACGAGCACCTCGTGCCCCTGGCGGACGAGCTCGTGCACACCCGACGGCGTGATGGCCACCCGGTACTCGTTGTCCTTGACCTCGCGCGGCACCCCGACCCTCATGCGTCGGACCCTAGGGTCCGCGGCGCCCGGCCGCAGCCCCTCAGTCGCACGCTCGGTGAGACGGCACCAGCGGCGCCGCTGGTGCGGCCCTAGAGTCCGATCCATGCCGCAGGTGCGTGTTCGCGAGGCCGCCGAGCTCCTCGGGGTGAGCGACGACTCCGTCCGCCGCTGGATCGACTCCGGCGCCCTCGAGGCGTCCCGGGACGAGTCGGGGCGCACGGTGGTCGACGGCGCGTCCCTCGCCGCGTTCGCCCGGGACCACGCGACGACGACGGCGCCGGACCGGACCGGCGTGCGCCGCTCCGCCCGCAACCGGTTCGTCGGCCTCGTGACCCGTGTGACGGCCGACGGCGTGATGGCCCAGGTGGAGATGCAGTGCGGGCCGCACACGGTGGTCTCCCTGATGAGCAGCGAGGCGGCGCGGGAGATCGGGCTCGAGCCGGGCGTGGTGGCGGTGGCCGTCGTCAAGGCGACCATGGTCGTCGTCGAGACGGCGGGGGGTCGGTCGTGACGGCACGGCGGGTGCGTGTGCTCGCCTCGGTCGCGACCGACGTCGCCGCGGTCGCCGTCGCCTCGGTCGCTCTGGCCGGCTGCGCGGGCGAGGCCGCCGACGCCGGCGCGGACGACGAGACGCCCGGCGGGACCCTCACGGTCTTCGCCGCGGCGTCGCTACGGGACACGTTCACCGAGATCGGCCAGGAGGTCGGGCTGGCCCACCCCGGCCTCGACGTCCGCCTGTCCTTCGCCGGCTCCTCCGACCTGGTCACCCAGCTGGCCGAGGGCGCGAGCGCGGACGTCGTCGCCACCGCGGACCTCGCCACGATGGACCGCCTCGTGGCGGCCGGGCTCGTCGAGGAGCCCACGGCGTTCGCGTCCAACACGCTCACGGTCGTGGTGCCGCCGGGCAACCCGGGCGGGGTGACGTCCTTCGCGGACCTGGCTCGCCCGGACCTCGACGTCGTCGTCTGCGCGCCGCAGGTCCCGTGCGGGTCCGCCACCGAGCGGCTCGAGGCCGCGACCGGCGTCACGCTGCGCCCGGCGAGCGAGGAGTCGTCGGTGACCGACGTCCTCACCAAGGTGGTCACGGAGCAGGCCGACGCCGGCGTCGTCTACGTGACGGACGCCGTCGGGGCCGGCAGCGACGTCGAGGTGGTCGAGGTCCCGGAGGCCGCGGACGTCGTCAACGTGTACCCGATCGCCGTCCTGGACGACGCCGCGGAGCCGGAGCTCGCCGCCGAGCTCGTCGACCTCGTCACCGGCGCACGCGGCCGCCAGCTCTTCGCCGACGCCGGGTTCGCTCCCCCACCCGCGTGAGCGACCACGTGACGGCGACGACGGCGCGCCCGGCACCGCGCCGAGCGGCCCCGGGGCTCCCGCTCCCGAGGTGGGTGCTCGTCCCCGCCGCGCTCGGCGCCCTGCTGATCGTCCTGCCCCTCGCGGCGATGCTCCTGCGCACGCCGTGGGCCGACCTGCCGGCGCTGCTCACCTCGGAGGCGTCGCGCGCCGCGCTCGTGCTGAGCCTGCGCACGGCGCTCGCGAGCACGGCCGCGTGCCTGGTCCTCGGTGTCCCGATGGCGCTCGTGCTCGCCCGGGGCGAGCTGCCCGGCGCCCGGCTGCTGCGGGCGCTGGTCCTGCTGCCGCTCGTCCTGCCCCCGGTGGTCGGCGGCCTCGCGCTGCTGTACACCTTCGGCCGGCAGGGCCTGCTGGGGCAGCACCTCGAGGTGCTCGGGATCCGCGTCGCGTTCTCCACGACCGCCGTCGTCCTCGCCCAGACGTTCGTCGCGGTGCCGTTCCTCGTGCTGAGCGTCGAGGGCGCGCTGCGGACCGCGGGGCAGCGCCACGAGGCGATCGCCGCGACGCTCGGCGCCGCCCCCGCGACGGTGCTGCGCCGGATCACCCTGCCCCTCGTCCTGCCGGGCGTCGCCTCGGGCGCGGTCCTGGCGTTCGCGCGCGCCCTCGGGGAGTTCGGCGCGACGCTCACGTTCGCGGGCAGCCTCCAGGGCGTCACCC
>JBDIAU010000335.1:0-3298 GCA_039812565.1 Beutenbergiaceae bacterium | reverse complement strand
GCGCTCGCGCTGGCCGGCAAGCCGCTGCACGCCCACAACTGACACCTGATCGAAGGAGATTCCAGGTCATGTCCGACTCCGTGAAGATGCCGGCCCTGGGCGAGAGCGTCACCGAAGGAACGGTCACCCGCTGGCTCAAGGCCGTCGGCGAGACGGTCGAGGTCGACGAGCCGCTGCTCGAGGTCTCGACCGACAAGGTGGACACCGAGATCCCGTCGCCGTTCGCCGGCGTCCTCGAGAAGATCCTCGTCGACGAGGACGAGACGGTCGCCGTGGGCGCCGAGCTCGCGATCATCGGCTCCGGTGCGTCGGCTGCCGAGGCCGCGCCGGCCGAGCCGGAGCCCGCCCCCGAGCCGGAGCCCGCCCCCGAGCCGGAGCCCGCCCCCGAGCCGGCTCCGGCCAAGGCCGAGGAGAAGCCGGCGCCCGCCGCGGCACCCGCGCCGTCCGGCGGCGGCGAAGCCGTCACCCTCCCCGCGCTCGGCGAGAGCGTCACCGAGGGCACGGTCACCCGCTGGCTCAAGGCCGTCGGTGACGAGGTGGCGGTCGACGAGCCGCTGCTCGAGGTCTCGACCGACAAGGTCGACACCGAGATCCCCTCGCCGGTCGCCGGCGTCCTGACGGCGATCCTCGTCGGCGAGGACGAGACGGTCGCCGTCGGCACGGAGCTCGCCCGCATCGGCTCGTCGGCCGACGTCGCCGCCGAGGCCCCGGCCGAGCAGCCGGCGCCGGCCGCCGAGGAGAAGCCGGCACCGGCTCCCGCCGTGGAGAAGCCCGCGCCCGCTCCCGCCGCCGAGAAGCCGGCGCCGTCGGCCGAGCCGGCGACGGCCGACGAGGCGGCGTCCGGCGCCACCTACGTGACGCCGCTCGTGCGCAAGCTCGCGTCCGAGAAGGGTGTCGACCTCGCCACCGTCACGGGCACCGGCGTCGGCGGCCGCGTCCGCAAGGAGGACGTCCTGGCGGCCGCGGAGAAGGCCGCGGCGGAGAAGGCCGCGGCCGAGAAGGCTGCGGCGGAGAAGGCCGCCGCGCAGCCGGCGGCTCCTGCCAAGCCCGCCGCGAAGGCCGCCCCGGCCGCGCCGTCGCCGCTGCGTGGGACCCGCGTCAAGATGACGCGCCTGCGCAAGATCGTCGCGGAGCGGATGGTCGAGTCCCTCCAGACGACGGCGCAGCTCACCACGGTCGTCGAGGTGGACGTCACCCGCGTGGCCAAGCTCCGCGCCAAGGCGAAGGCGGGCTTCCAGGAGCGGGAGGGCGCGAACCTCACCTTCCTGCCGTTCTTCGTGCTCGCCGCGGTCGAGGCCCTCAAGGCGCACCCGAAGGTCAACGCGAGCATCGACGGCGACGAGATCGTCTACCACGGCGAGGAGAACGTCGGCATCGCGGTGGACACCGAGCGCGGCCTGGTCGTGCCGGTCATCCGCGGCGCGGGCGACCTCAACATCGGGGGCATCGCCCGCAAGATCGCGGACCTCGCCGTGCGGACGCGCTCGAACAAGATCGGGCCGGACGAGCTCAGCGGGGCGACGTTCACGGTGACGAACACGGGCAGCGGCGGCGCGCTCTTCGACACCCCGATCGTGCCGTCGCCGCAGGTGGCGATCATGGGGACCGGCACGATCGTCAAGCGCCCGGTGGTGGCCACCGACGCCGACGGCAACGAGGTCATCGCGATCCGCTCGATGATGTACCTGTCGCTGTCCTACGACCACCAGCTGGTCGACGGGGCGGACGCCTCCCGCTTCCTCACCGCGGTCAAGAGCCGCATCGAGGCCGGCGCCTTCGAGGCCGACCTCGGTCTCTGACCCGACCCACGACGACGGCGCGGACTCCCCGGCGGGGTCCGCGCCGTCGTCGTCCTGGTGACGGACGCGCAGGTCCAGGCCTCGAGACCCGGTACTCGTCAGACGGACAGACGCACCGTACGGTTGCCCCATGCCCGAGGCCGCCGCCCCCCGCACCGTCGTCGTCGCCGGAGCGTCCGGCCTCATCGGCGGCGCCGTCGTCGACGCCCTACGCGCCGCTGGCGACACGGTGGTGCGCCTCGTGCGCCGACCCGCCGCCGCCCCCGACGAGCGGACGTGGGACCCGGGCGAGGGCCGGCTCGACCCGAGCGTGCTCGAGGGTGTGGACGGCGTCGTCAACGTCGGCGGCGCGGGCGTGGGCGACCACCGCTGGACCACCGAGTACCGCGAGGAGATCCTGCGCTCCCGCCTCGACGGCACCGCCCTCATCGCCCAGACCGCGGCGGCGTGCGACCGCCCCCCACGCCGGATCCTGCAGGCCTCGGCGAGCGGCTTCTACGGCTCCCGCGGCGAGGAGGTGCTCGACGAGGACTCGGCGCCGGGGTCGGGCTTCCTCGCCGACGTCGTGCGCGCGTGGGAGGCGGCCGCCGACCCGGCCCGCGCGGCGGGCGTCGACGTCGTGCACCTGCGCTCCGGGATCGTCCTCACCCCCCGTGGCGGCGCCGTCGCCAAGATGCTCCCGCTCTTCCGCGCCGGCCTCGGCGGGCGCCTCGGCTCCGGTCGGCAGTGGTGGGCCTGGATCACCCTCGCGGACGAGGTGCGGGCGGTCCAGCACCTGCTCGGCTCCACGCTCACGGGCCCGGTCAACCTCACCTCCCCGGAGCCGGCTCGCAACGCCGACGTCACGCGGGCGCTGGGGCACGCCGTGCACCGCCCGACGGTGCTGCCCGTGCCCGCGTTCGCGTTGCGGGCCGTGCTCGGCGGCTTCGCGGGCGACGTCCTCGGCTCCCAGCGGATCGTCCCGACGCGACTCACCGGCGACGGCTTCAGCCATCGTCACCCGACCATCGACGACGCCGCCGCCTGGCTCGTCGGCTGAGCACGGCACGAGCCGACGGCGACCAGGCGCCACCCCCGCGCGGCCGCCTCGACGGCCATCCGGACGCATCTGGCGGGCTGGGGCGCGACCTCGACGGTCCCACCGGGCCCGACCCGCGTGTACCGGCCCTGCTGCAGGACGACCTCCACCTCGGCGGCTCCCGGCGCGACGCTCCGCACGGCCAGCTCGCGCACGAGGGTCTGCAGACCCTGCACCCGTACCCCGGCGCCGTCGAGGGCGTGCAGGAGCTCCAGGTCCGCCGCCGCCACGGCGGAGCCCGGCCGGCTCAGTGCGGCCAGCGCCGCCGCGTCGCCCGTCACGAGGGCGCGGTCGCGCTCTGCGACGAGACGCTCGACGCCGCGCTCGACCTCCTGGGCGAGCGGCGACGCCTCGACCGCGACCTCGGGCGGCGGTCGCTCCGGCCGGTGCGCCGCGCGGCTCGCACCCTCGGCGTCCGAGG
>JBDIAU010000334.1:0-3302 GCA_039812565.1 Beutenbergiaceae bacterium | reverse complement strand
TCGGGCGGGGCCGACTCGTCCGGGCCGAGGGGCAGCAGGGGCGCCGTCGTGCCCGCGAGCGCGGCGGGCAGCAGGTCGACGGCGACCGCGACCGCGGCGGGCCCGACGCCGCCGAGGATCGCCCGCGCGTCGCCGTCGTGCCTCACGGGGCCAGGGTAGGACGCCCGTAGGGTGGCACCGCGGCGTGGGCGGTCGCAGGAGACCGCCGGCGAAGGGGGTTCTCCACGTGGGCGTGGTTCGGGCTGTGCGGGTGTGGGCGACGATCGGGTCCGTGACGGTGCTGGCCCTCGCGGGCTGCGCCGGAGGCGGCGCGGTGCCGGTCGCACGCACGGTCTCGCCGACCGTCGTCGTGGACAAGACGGCACCCCCGGCCCCCGTGGTCCCCACCGTGTGGCCCCTCACGGGCGTCGCGGGCGACGTCGTCCCGCGCCCCGCCGTCGCCGTCAAGATCGAGAACACCGCGCAGGCGCGGCCGCAGACCGGCCTCGAGGGGGCCGACGTCGTGTGGGAGGAGATCGTCGAGTTCGGCGTCTCGCGCCTCGTCGCCGTCTACCACTCCCAGCTGCCCGCGGAGGTCGGGCCGATCCGCTCGGTCCGGCCGGCCGACGCCAAGATCGCGTCGCCGCTGCTCGGCCTCATCGCGTTCTCCGGCGGGCAGGGCCCGATCCTCGACGTCATGGCCGCGACACCCCTGCAGCTGCTCAGCCACGACGACGGCGACGACGGCTTCTACCGAGTGCGCACGCGCTCCGCCCCGCACAACGTGTACGGCTCGCTCACGGACTTCCTCGCCCAGGCCGACGCCGACCACCAGGCACCGCCGCCCGAGCAGTTCGCCTTCGCGCGCCGCGCCGCGGCCGCGACCGCGGTGCGCAGCGGCCGCGACGCGAGCACCGTGAGCCTGCGCCTCGCGCCCGGCGTCTCGCCGACCTGGACCTGGGACGCGACCACCGGCCGCTGGTTGCGCTCCGAGGCGTCCGGAGCGTCGTTCAGCTCGGCCGGCGCGCGCCTGGCCGCGGACAACGTCGTCGTCGTGGAGGTCGAGGAGTACGACTCGGGGTTCGACGCCCAGCTCGGGGAGCCGGTCCCGGACCTCAGGCTCGTCGGCTCCGGCGCCGGTGCGGTCGCCTCCGGCGGGAGGGTGCTCGACGTCGAGTGGTCGAAGGCGAGCCAGGACGCGCCCCTGGTCCTGACGGCGCCCGACGGTGCGTCCGTCGAGCTCGCCCCCGGCACGACGTGGGTGGAGCTCGTGCCGCAGCCGGGCGGCTCCTGGTCGGTCGGCTGACGCCCCGCGCCGGACCCGCTCAGTACGCGTACGGGAAGCGCGACCAGTCCGGCGCCCGCTTCTGCAGGAACGAGTCGCGGCCCTCGACGGCCTCGTCCGTCATGTAGGCCAGGCGCGTCGCCTCGCCCGCGAACACCTGCTGCCCGGCCAGGCCGTCGTCGGCGAGGTTGAACGCGAACTTCAGCATCCGGACGGCCTGCGGCGACTTCGTCGCGATGGTCGCCGCGTAGGTGCGGGCGAGCGTCTCGAGGTCGGCGTGGTCGGCCACCTCGTTGACCGCACCCCAGCGCTCGGCGTCCTCGGCGGAGTACTCCCGGGCGAGGAGGAAGATCTCCCGCGCCCGCTTCTGGCCCACCTGACGCGCGAGCAGCGCCGAGCCGTACCCGCCGTCGAACGAGCCGACGTCGGCGTCGGTCTGCTTGAAGCGGCCGTGCTGGCGGCACGCGACCGAGAGGTCGGCGACGACGTGGAGGGAGTGCCCGCCGCCGGCGGCCCAGCCGTCGACGACGGCGACCACCACCTTCGGCATCGTCCGGATCAGTCGCTGGACCTCGAGGATGTGGAGGCGGCCGGCCCGGGCCGGGTCGATCGCCGCCGCGGTCTGGCTCTCCGGGGAGTCCGTGTACCGGTAGCCGTCGCGGCCGCGGATGCGCTGGTCGCCGCCGGAGCAGAACGCCCAGCCGCCGTCGCCGGGGCTGGGCCCGTTGCCGGTCAGGAGCACCGCCCCGACGTCGGAGCTGGTCCGGGCGTGGTCGAGGACGCGGTACAGCTCGTCGACGGTGTGGGGGCGGAACGCGTTGCGCACCTCGGGCCGGTGGAACGCGACCCGCACGACCGGCAGGTCCCGCTCGCCGTCGGGCCCCGCCCGGTCGACCCCGCGGTGGTAGGTGACGTCCGTGAGGTCCTCGAATCCGGCGACGTCGCGCCACAAGGACGGGTCGAACGTCTCGGACACGCGGGCCGGCAGGTCGCTCACCAGGGCAGGGTAGCCGCGCCCGCCGCCCGCGGCGGCGGGGCACGGGCAGGTCCGCGGCCTATCCTGACGCGCGTGCGGACCGCCACCGGCGCCGGCGTCCAGGACGCGGCCAGACTCCCGAGCGTCGTCTGGACCACGCCGCTGCGGGTCCGGTTCCGCGGGCTCCTCCTGCGCGACGGGGTGCTGCTGCGCGGCGACGCCGGCTGGGGCGAGTTCTCCCCGTTCTGGGACTACGACGCCGCGGAGTCGGCCGCGTGGCTGGCGGCCGCCGTCGAGGCCGCGACCGTCGGCTGGCCCGCGCCCGTGCGCACGCACGTGCCGGTGAACGCCACCGTCCCGGCGGTCGGGCCCGAGCGGGCCCGCGAGCTCGTGCTCGCCGCCGACGGCTGCACCACCGCCAAGGTCAAGGTGGCCGAGCCGGGCCAGGACCTCGCGCAGGAGCAGGCGCGCCTCGAGGCGGTCCGGGACGCCCTCGGCCCGGCCGGCCGCGTCCGCGTCGACGCCAACGGGGCCTGGGACCTCGACGAGGCGGCCCGCCGCCTGCCGATCCTCGACCGCGCTGCCGGCGGGCTGGAGTACGCCGAGCAGCCGTGCCCGACGGTCGCCGAGCTCGCCGCCCTGCGCCGACGGGTCGACGTCCCGGTGGCCGCCGACGAGTCGGTGCGGCGGGCGGAGGACCCGCTCGCGGTCGCCCGCGCGGAGGCCGCGGACGTCGTCGTCATGAAGGTCCAGCCGCTCGGCGGCGTGCGGGCCTGCCTCGAGCTCGCCGAGCGGATCGGCCTGCCGGTCGTGGTCTCCTCGGCCCTCGAGACGTCGGTCGGCATCGCTGCCGGGCTGGCGCTCGCCGGCGCCCTTCCCGAGCTGCCGTACGCCTGCGGCCTGGCCACCGTCGCGCTCCTCGAGCACGACGTCGTGCCCGAGCCCCTGCTGCCCTCCGGCGGCCTCCTGCCCGTCGTCCGCCCGGTGCCCGACGCCGAGCACCTCGAGGCCGCCCGCGCCGACGCCGCGACCGCCGCCCGGTGGCGCGCCCGGCTGGGCGAG
>JBDIAU010000333.1:0-3304 GCA_039812565.1 Beutenbergiaceae bacterium | reverse complement strand
GAGCGTCGCCCTGTCCGTGATGCCCGACGCCTTCTACCGGCTGCTCGCCTTCCCGAACGGCATCGCGATGATCGGCCTCGGCATCTCGCTGTGGCGGGTCCAGCGACACACCGCCGACCGGGACGAACGGGCGTGCGCCACGGCCGCACCGGCCACCGTCGCCTGATGGTGCGCGTCGCGCCCCAGCGCGCCAGGGTGCTCTCATGAACGCCGGCCCCGCGTCCTTCACGATCCGCGTCGACGGTATCCGTGACGAGCGCGGGTCCACCTGGCTCGGCGCGCTCGACCTGACCCGCCACGACGACGGCACCACGACCGTCTCCGTCCCCGACCAGGCGCACCTCTACGGGGTGCTCGCCGGGCTGCGCGACCTCGGTGCCGGCCTCCTCGAGGTCCGCCCCGGTCCGCCGGGCGGGCTGCCACGGTCGGCGCTCGATCGCCCGCTGCACACCGAGCGCCTCGGTCTGCGACCTGCCACCGCCGCCGACGCCGACCCCACCTGGCGGTACCGCAGGCTCCCGTCGGTCAACGAGTGGCTGTACGGCTCCCCGGACGACCCCGACGCGTATCGCGAGATGTTCTCGGACCCTGCCCGCCTCGCGACCACCGTCGTCGTCACCCTGGGCCAGGACGCCGCGGCCCCGGTCATCGGCGACCTCATGCTCAGTCGTGCGGACGCCTGGGCCCAGCGCACCGTGGCCGACCAGGCGCGCGGCATGGAGGCGGAGCTCGGATGGACGTTCGATCCGGCCCATACCGGTCACGGCTTCGCCACCGAAGCCGTGCGTGAGCTGATCCGCTACTGCTTCCAGGACCTCGGCGTGCGTCGAGTGACGGCCAGCTGCTTCCTCGCCAACACCAGGTCCCGACGCCTCATGGAACGCGTCGGCATGCGCTGCGAGCAGCACGCGGTCCGGGAGTCGCTCCACCGGTCCGGCCGATGGCTGGACACCCTCGGGTACGCCCTCCTCAGGGAGGAGTGGTGACGCTGTCACGCACGCGGGCTGCGCGACCGAGGCGTCTGCGGAACGTGAGCTGCGCCGAGCGCAACTGACGTTCCGCACGGCTGAGTGTCGAGCTACCCGCTCGGACGCTCGCTGACGACGTGTCGGGTGTGGTGGTCGAGGGGGCCCTCGAGGTGGTGCCGCACCTGCTCGGCGTCGGGGTCGCCGTCGAGCTCGTCGAGGGCGGCGCGCATCGCCTCGGGCACCGACTCGGCGATCTGTCGCGCCCGAGCGAGGAGCTCGTCAGGATCCACGCGGACCTCCCTCGCCAGGCGGCGCCACGCGGCGGCGTCCATCCGCGCGAACGCGAGCTCGCCGCCGATCCGCATGGACGCGACCCGGCGCCCCCCGGGCTGGTCGTAGGCGAGGCCCGTCGCGACGTCGTACGACGTCGGCGGCGGCCAGCCACGCGGCGTCGGTCGCAGCTGACGTCGAAGTCAGGTGCAGGGCTGCCGACTCGCTCACGCGGGCAGTCTGCCGTCTCGGAGCGTCTCGGCGAGGTGCTCGGCCGCCTGCGCGTTGCCATGCTGGGCCAAGTCGACCCAGACCCGCCAAGGCGCCTGCACGCGCAGGCCCGCCGAGGTCAGGCGGGTGCGGGTCAGGACGTAGGGGTCCTGCGCAACGGCGAGGGTGACGTTCGCGCCTGCTGGGGGCGCCGGGGTGAGTCCGAGATCGGTCATGTCCACGGGTGTGGCAACCCAGATCCGCAGCGTGGCGGGCCGGGCCCAGGGGGCCAACGCGTCGGACGCGACGTCGCCGGTGAACGCGTGGCCGATGCCCTCCTCCTCGAGGTGGGCGCCCAGGCGCGTGGCGAGAGGGACGACTGGGTCCAGGGTCAGCCACGTCGTCGTGATGTTCACGGCCTGCGGGTAGTGCTCGGCGAGCCACGCGGCCAAGTGGGGCCCTGCGGACCATCCGTCGACGTCGTGACGCACGAGCGGGCCGAGAGCGTCCAGGACCTGTGCGACGCGAGGCTGAGAGATCTGCGCCCGCGAAGCGAGGTCCCGCTGCGAGGGCGCAGGGCCCGCCAGGAGCTGGAACGCCACTTCGTAGGTCGCCCACGGGATCCTGCCCCGCGCGCGGCGCGCCGGTGTCACAGGCGCCGGATCGAGGTCGAGGCGGGTCCCGTCGGCCCCGATCATCGTCCCTCTCAACTGCGCGTCGTCGCCCTGCGGTGCGACCACCAAGGAGACCCCAAGATCCCTGGCGACAGAGCGGGCTCGAGCCGAGGCGGTGGGAACGACCAGCAGCAGGTGCCGGCCCGGCTCGCGGGAGCGCACTGCGCGCACCTGGGCCGGGGTCAATGGGCTGCGGAACACCTTGACCGAGTAGTCCGTGCGGGGCAGGCCGGGGCCGACCACCGCGACGTCGGCAGCCGGGCCGTCACCATGTGTCACCGATTGCAGCATCAGCCCGTGCGTCGTAGCCAGGTCGGACCACACTCTGTCGATAAGCATTGTTCACCACCGATCGGTAATACTTATCAGCGTACCCCAGTCGTCGCCGGCCGTGTCGCGAGCAGTCTCGGTGCTCACGCTCGTCGGCGGGGTCCCCACCAGGGTCGTAGCGGGGGGAGGGATTCGACGCCGGGGTTTGGGGGTGGCTTGCTCTCGCCGTCGTCGTCGGACCAGCGGCGCCCGTACTGGTCGGGGATGTCGCCCCAGCCCCAGTAGGGCGTGGGTCGGTCCGGGACGACGCCGAGGACGTCGACGGGGTCGATGCGCTGCGGGCCGACCGTGCACAGGTGGGCCCAGGAGTCGCCGAAGTCGAACTCGTAGGCGAACTGCTCCCCAAGGCTCAGGCGAGAGAGGCGGACGGTGCGGGCGTCGGCGGCGTCCGACTCGTCATCCCAGTCCGGGCGTTCTAGCCGGGTGCCGTCGGCGAGCTCGAAATGGATGAGGTGGGCGCGGTCCCAGCGGGCGAACGCGTCGTCGATCGCCGTGGCGAGTTGGGCGAAGGTGTGGCTGCGGGCGGCGGCGAAGATTCGGCCCGGCCGCGGCCAGAACGTCTCTCCCCGGCCTTCGACGAGGTCGACCAGAATCGCGAGCCAGGTGCGCGCCACGATCCCATGCTGTCACGCCCCGAACCGGTGCCGGCTGCCGCCGTGCCCTGCCACGGTCATCGGGGGGAGGTGGCCGGGACGCAAGTGCGTGGACAGACGTACGGTCGTTCACGAGGACACGGGCGCGTTCTGGTCACCCGCATGCCGCCGCCGGCTCTGCGGGACGGACCCAGCGGGGGAGGGTGTGGCAGCGGTGCGGGTGCGGTGACCCACGGCCACGAAGGCCGACCCGCGAAGA
>JBDIAU010000332.1:0-3329 GCA_039812565.1 Beutenbergiaceae bacterium | reverse complement strand
GCTTCGCCGGCAAGCCGACCGTCGACGTCGGCGTCAAGGCCGCCGTCCACGACGCGTCCGCCGTCATCGCCAAGGCGGTCGCCGCCGTCGAGGCGGCCCCCAAGGGCGGCGGGGCCGCCGCGGCCGCCGCGGCCCCCGTGGTCGTCGCGCCGCCGAAGAAGGTCGGCGCCGGCACCAAGATCCGCCAGTGGCTGATGACCGGTGTCTCGTACATGCTGCCGTTCGTCGTCGCCGGCGGCATCCTCATCGGCTTCGGCTTCATGCTCGGAGCCGTGGCCTGGGGCGAGAACGGCGCCGTCGCCGTCGTCTCGATCATCGGCAGCACCTCAGAGTACGCGACCGAGTACGCCGCCGAGCACGGCATCGAGCTCGCCGAGGGCGCGACCATCAGCCTGAGCCAGTTCGCCGCCAACTTCGGCTGGGTCTCGGCCGACTCGTGGGCGGTGCTCCTGTTCACGATCGGTGGCGTCGCCTTCGGGTTCCTCGTCTCCGCGCTGTCGGCCTACATCGCGTACGCGATCGCCGACCGTCCCGGCATCGTCCCCGGCTTCGTCGGTGGCGTCATCGCCAACACCGTCGGCGCCGGCTTCCTCGGCGGCATCGTCACCGGCTTCCTCGCCGGCGGCATCGCCTGGTGGCTCGCCTCCCGGAAGGTGCCCAAGTCGGTCCGCGGCATCATGCCGATCCTCGTGATACCGCTGGTGGCCACGCTCATCACCGGCGCGGCCGCGATCCTCGTCATCGGCCCGCCGATGAAGGCGATCAACGACGGCCTCACCGAGTGGCTCAACGGCCTCGGCACCGACTACCTCGTGCCGCTCGGCATCATCCTCGGCCTCATGATGTGCTTCGACCTCGGCGGCCCGGTCAACAAGGTCGCGTACGTCTTCGCGGCCACGGGTCTGACCAACGCTCTGGCGGCGGGTGCCGGCACGAGCAGCACCGAGGCGCGGATCATGTCCGCCGTCATGGCGGCCGGCATGGTGCCCCCGCTGGCGATCGCCCTGGCGACCGTCCTGCGGCGCAGCATCTGGTCGGAGGCCGAGCGGGAGTCCGGCAAGTCGGCCTGGTTCCTCGGGGCGTCGTTCATCTCCGAGGGAGCGATCCCGTTCGCGGCGGCCGACCCGCTGCGCATGCTGCCGTCCTTCATGGTCGGCGGTGCGATCACCGGTGGTCTGGTCATGCTGTTCGGCTCCGGCCAGCTCGCCCCGCACGGCGGCATCTGGATCCTGCCGCTGATCGGTAACCCGTTCATGTTCGTGCTCGCCACCGCCGTCGGTATGGTCGTGTCGGCGCTCGCCATCCTCGTGGCCAAGAACATCGGGCGGAACCCCGACGAGAAGGCCCTCGAAGAGGCGGAGAGCATCGAGGCCATGTCCGGCCACTGAGCCGGACCAGCACTGCCCAACCAACCGCACGCACCGCAGCTCGGAAGGAACCAACCGACATGCCCCAGCGCACCGTCGTCGTCGCGTCCCGCGTGGGTCTCCACGCTCGACCCGCCTCGATCTTCACCCAGGCGGTCGCCGCCTCGGGTGCGGACGTCACCATCGCCAAGCCCGGCGAGGAGCCGGTCGACGCCTCCAGCATCCTCATGGTCATGGCCATGGGCGTCGGGGGCGGCGAGGAGGTCGTCCTCGAGGCCGAGGGCGACGGGGCGGAGGGCGTGCTCGACGAGCTCGTCGCCCTGCTCGAGACCGACCTCGACGCCGAGTAGGCGGACGACGGGATGAGCGAGCAGGGCACGGTGCTCCACGGCGTCGGCGTCGGTCGCGGCGCCGTCGTCGGACCGGTCGCCACGGTGCGTCCGGCTCCGGTGGTTCCGAGCGACGAGCCCGTTCCCACGGACCCCGCGGCGGCGAAGGAGAGGGTCGAGCAGGCCTTCGCCGACGTCGCCGCGGGGCTCCGGGAGCAGGCGAGCCGCTCCACCGGGACGGTCGCCGAGGTTCTCTCGGCGACCGCCCAGATGGCCGACGACCGAGCCCTGCGCAAGCAGGTCCTCGGCAAGATCGACAAGGGCGAGCCCCCGATGCACGCCCTCAACGCGGTGGTGGCCAACTTCGCGGCGATGTTCGCCGCGGCGGGCGGCTACCTCGCCGAACGGGTCACGGACCTGCACAGCGTGCGGGACCGCGTGGTGGCCCACCTGCTCGACCAGGACCCGCCGGGCGTCCCCGAGCTCCACGTCGCCTCGGTGATCGTGGCGAAGGACCTGGCGCCGGCGGACACGGCGGCGCTCGACCTCGACCTCACCCTCGCGATCGTCACGGAGCTGGGCGGCCCGACGAGCCACACGGCGATCATCGCCGGGCAGCTCGGCATCCCGTGCGTCGTGCGGGTCACGGGGGCCGAGGGGCTCGAGGCGGGCCAGGAGGTCGCGGTGGACGCCGCGGCCGGCACCGTCCTCATCGGCCCCGGCGACGACGTCCGGGAGGCCTTCGCGGTCCGGGCGGCGGCCGCCGCCGCCCTGGCCGAGGACGTCGCCCCGGGCGCCACGGCGGACGGCCACACCGTCCAGCTCCTGGCGAACATCGGCACCCTCGAGGACGCCCAGCGCGCGGCGGCGACGCCCGCCGAGGGTGTCGGCCTCTTCCGCACCGAGGTGCTCTACCTCGAGCGGGCGACGGCGCCGACCAAGGCCGAGCAGGCCGACGTCTACTCCGGGGTGCTGCGGGCGCTCGAGGGCCGCAAGGTCGTCGTGCGCACCATCGACGCCGGCGCCGACAAGCCGCTGGCGTTCGTGACACAGCCCGACGAGGAGAACCCGGCGCTCGGCGTCCGGGCCTACCGCCTCCAGCGGACGGCGCCCGAGCTGCTCGAGACGCAGCTCGACGCCCTCGCCGAGGCCCAGGCCCGCACCGGGCTCAAGCCGTGGGTCATGGCCCCGATGATCTCGACGGTCAGCGAGGCCGCGGAGTTCGCCGCGATGGCGCGGGCCCGCGGGCTGGAGACCGTCGGCGTCATGGTCGAGGTGCCGTCCATCGCCCTGCGGGCGGCGGCGGTCCTCGAGGAGGTCGACTTCGTCTCCATCGGGACGAACGACCTCGCGCAGTACACCATGGCGACGGACCGGCTCCGCGGTGAGCTGGCCGACCTCCTCGACCCCTTCCAGCCCGCCGTCCTCGACCTCGTGGCGGCGACGGCGCGAGCGGGCAAGGCGAGCGGCAAGCCCGTCGGGGTCTGCGGCGAGTCGGCGAGCGACCCGGTGATGGCGCTCGTCCTCACCGGGCTCGGCATCACCAGCCTGTCGATGTCGACCGGCGCCCTGCCGGCCGTGCGCTTCGCCATCCGCCAGCACACGCTGGCGCAGTGCGAGGCGATCGCCGAGG
>JBDIAU010000331.1:0-3331 GCA_039812565.1 Beutenbergiaceae bacterium | reverse complement strand
GCGGCACCGGCGGCAACCACGCCTTCTACCTCTCGGTGCCGCCCGACGCCTTCCCCCTCGTGTGCGGCCAGCTCGCGCGTTCGGGGCTGTCCCGCTCGGCCCCCGGGACGTGGCGGCGCGTCGTCGTCGAGAAGCCGTTCGGACACGACCTGGCCAGCGCCCGGCGCCTCAACGACGTCGTCTCCGCGGTCTTCGAGCCGGACAGCGTGTTCCGGATCGACCACTACCTCGGCAAGGAGACGGTGCAGAACATCCTCGCCCTGCGCTTCGCGAACCGGCTGTTCGAGCCGGTGTGGAGCGCGGCGCACGTCGACCACGTGCAGATCACCATGGCGGAGGACATCGGGATCGGGAACAGGGCGGGCTACTACGACGGCATCGGCGCCGCCCGTGACGTCCTCCAGAACCACCTCCTGCAGCTCCTCGCCCTGACCGCGATGGAGGAGCCGGCATCGCTCGCCCCCGCCGACCTGCGGCGCGCCAAGGAGGACGCCCTGGCGGCCGTGCGGATCCCGGCGGACATCGACAAGCACACCGCGCGCGGCCAGTACGCCGCGGGCTGGCAGGGCGGCCAGCAGGTCGTGGGCTACCTCGCCGAGAAGGGCGTGCCGTCCGACTCCGCGACGGAGACGTTCGCGGCGATGCGGCTCGAGGTCGCCACGCCACGCTGGGAGGGCGTGCCGTTCTACCTGCGCACCGGCAAACGCCTCGGCCGGCGCGTCACCGAGGTGGCGCTCGTCTTCCGCCGCGCGCCGCAGCTGGGCCTCTTCGACGTCGGAGAGGTCCGCGACGCCGGGCAGAACGCCCTGGTCATCCGCATCCAGCCGGACGAGGGGATCACCCTGCGGATCGGTGCGAAGGTCCCCGAGACGGCGCTCGAGGTCCGCGACGTGACGATGGACTTCGGCTACGGGCACGCCTTCACGCAGAGCTCGCCGGAGGCGTACGAGCGGCTGCTGCTCGACGTGCTCCTGGGCGACCCGCCCCTGTTCCCCCACCACCGCGAGGTGGAGCTCTCCTGGCAGATCCTCGACCCGATCACCGAGCACTGGGCCCGGACCGGGCGGCCCGCGCAGTACCGCCCGGGCACGTGGGGCCCGGAGTCGGCCACGGCGCTGCTCGCCCGCGACGGCCGCGTGTGGCGAGCGCCGTGACGGGGTACGTCCTCAGCGTCCCGGCGCGGATCGAGGGAGAGCCGTGATCATCGAGATGCCGCACACGACGGCGGCCGCCGTCGCCGACCGCCTCGTGCGCGTGCGAGGAGAGGGCGGCGTGGTGAGCCTCGGGCGCGTCCTCACCCTCGTCATCGAGACCGGCGCCGACGACGTCGAGCGCGCCGTCCGAGCCGCGAACGAGGCGAGCCGGGAGCACCCGTGCCGCGTCGTCGTCGTCGACCGCAGCAGCCCCGACCCCGCCGGAGACCTCGACGCCGAGATCCGGATCGGCGGGGACGCCGGCGCCAGCGAGGTGGTGCTCCTGCGGCCCAGCGGGATCGTCCGCGACGAGACGGACACGCTCGTCATCCCGTTCCTGCTCCCCGACGCGCCCGTGGTCGCCTGGTGGTCCAGCGTGGTCCCCGACTCCCCCGCGGACGACCCCGTGGGCGCGCGGGCCGGCCGACGGATCACCGACGTGGTCAAGTGCGACGACCCGATCGCCGCCCTCGACCGGCTGCGCCTGGCCTACTCCCCCGGTGACACCGACCTCTCGTGGGCTCGGGTCACCGTGTGGCGGGCGATCCTCGCCTCCGCGCTCGAGGAGCCGCCCTACGAGCCCGTCCGCGCCGTGTCCGTCTACGGCAACACCCGGCGCCCGGCCGTCTTCCTGCTCGCGGCGTGGCTGGCGGACGGCCTCGGCTGCCCGGCCCGCGTGGTCGACGAGGGCTCGTTCCGCTCGCTCACGGGCGTCGCGCTCGACCGGGCCTCAGGACCGGTCGAGCTCCGACGCCCGGACGGGGACGCGGTAGCGACGCTCGACCAGCCGGGTCACCCCCGGCACCGGATCGTCATGCCGCCGCGCAGCAGGGCCGAGCTGCTCGCGGAGGAGCTGCGCCGGCTCGGCCCCGACCGCACGTACGGGCGGGCTCTCACCCGCGGCCTGAGGATGGTGGAGATCGCATGACCGCTCCGGGCATCACGAGGGCCGTCGTCCTCCCGGACGCCGGGCTCCTGGCCACGGCGACGGCGGAACGCCTGCTCCTGGCGATCGTCGACGCGCAGTCGGTCGAGCGGCCGGTGCACGTGGTGCTCACGGGCGGCACGGTGGGCATCGCCACGCTCGCCGCCGCCCGCACGAGCCCGCTGCGCGAGGCCGTCGACTGGTCCGGCGTCCACCTGTGGTGGGGCGACGAGCGCTACCTCCCGGCGGGCGACCCCGACCGCAACGAGACGCAGGCCCGCGACGCCCTCCTCGACCACCTCGACGTCCCGGCGGCGCACATCCACCCGGTCCCGGGACCGGATCAGGTGGAGTCCCCCGAGGTCGCGGCGGAGCGCTACGCCGCCGAGCTCGCCACCTTCGCGACCACGCCGGGGGCGACGGTGCCGCGGTTCGCCGTGCTGCTGCTCGGCGTCGGGCCGGACGGGCACGTCGCGTCCTTGTTCCCCGGGCACCCCGCCGCCGCGGACGCACCGCACGCCGACCGCAGCGCGGTGGCCGTCCACGACTCCCCCAAGCCGCCCCCCGTCCGCGTCTCGCTCACCTTCTCGGCGATCCGCAGCGCCGCCGAGGTCTGGCTCGTGGCGGCCGGCGCGGAGAAGGCGGCCGCCGTCGCCGAGGCGATGGGCGGCCCGACGCTGCCCGCCGGCGACGTCCACGGGACCGAGCGCACGCTGTGGCTCCTCGACGTCGCCGCCGCCGGGGGTGCCGCATGAGCGACCTGCCGCGCCGCTCGACCGGCTCCGGCGGTCCCTCGGACCCACGCTGGGACCAGGTCGACGAGTACCTCGCCCTGCGCCTGCTCCCGCCGGACGACGCCCTCGACGCCGCGCTCGAGGCGTCCACGCAGGCGGGGCTGCCCCCCATCCAGGTCTCGCCGCTGCAGGGCCGCCTGCTCACCCTCGTCACGCGCCTCGCCGCCGCCCGCGAGGTCCTGGAGATCGGCACGCTCGGGGGCTACTCGACGATCTGCCTCGCGCGGGGGCTGGCGCCGGGCGGGCGCGTCGTGACGCTCGAGCGCTCGCCCCACCACGCCGACGTCGCGCGGCGCAACCTCGACCGCGCCGGCCTGTCCGACCGGGTGGAGGTCGTCGTCGGGGCGGCGCTCGACACGCTGCCGACGCTGCCGAGCCGAGGCTACGGCCCGTTCGACCTGGTCTTCATCGACGCCGAC
>JBDIAU010000330.1:0-3337 GCA_039812565.1 Beutenbergiaceae bacterium | reverse complement strand
AGAGGAGGAGGACGGCATGGAGTACATCGATCCCCGGCACCCGAGGTACGACGAGCTGCGCGCCCTGTTCAACGTGGCGATCGATCGTCGGCCCGCGCTCATCGCCCGCTGCGCCACGCCCGGTGACGTCGCCGCTGCGCTCGCTCGGGCTCGCGCCGAGGGGCTCGCCGTCGCCGTCCGCTCCGGCGGGCACAGCGTCTCCGGGCTGTCCACCAACGACGGCGGGCTCGTCGTCGACGTCCGGCCGATGAAGGAGCTCACGGTCGACCCCGCGAGGCGGGTGGTCCGGGCCGGGGCCGGCGTCACCTGGGGCGAGCTCGACGCCGCCACGCAGGCGCACGGCCTGGCCGTCACGGGCGGCCGGGCGACGTCGACCGGCATCGCCGGCTACACCCTCGGCGGCGGCGACGGCTGGCTCGCCCGGGCGTTCGGGCTGGCGTGCGACAACCTGGTCGCGGTCGAGCTCGTCACGGCCGCGGGGCGGCCGGTGCGGGCGAGCGCGACCGAGAACCCGGAGCTCTTCTGGGCGCTGCACGGCGGCGGCGGCAACTTCGGCGTCGCCACGGCGTTCGAGCTCGAGCTGCACCCGCTCGGCCCGACGGTGCTCGCCGGGCTCGCGGCCTGGCCGGAGGACCGGGCGCTGGAGATCGCCCGGGAGTTCCGTGACCTGTGGCTCGCCGCCCCCGACGAGCTCGGCGGCGGCCTGATCATGATGACGGCGGGCGACGACCCGTTCGTCCCCCCGGAGCTCGTCGGGCGGACGGTCGCCGCCGTCGTCGTCGTCCACGCCGGGCCGGTCGACGAGGGACGGGACCTCGTCCGTCCGCTGCTCGACCTCGAGCCGGCGTTCGACCTCGTCGAGCCGATGCCGTACACCGAGCTGCAGGTCATGCTGACGGACCCCCCGGGCTTCCACCACTACTGGAGCGCCGACTTCCACGACGCGATGCCCGACGCCGCGCTCGAGGTGTTCGTCGAGCACGGGCGGAACCGCGCGACCGAGCCCACCCAGCAGATCCTGTTCCCCTGGGGCGGGGCGATCGCCCGCGTCGGCGAGGACGAGACGCCGATCGCGCACCGCGCGACGCCGTGGGTGACGCACCCGTTCGCGGTGTGGAGCGACCCGGCGCAGACGGCCGACGCCATCGCGTGGGCCCGCCGGTTCCGCCACGACATCGGAGCCCACACCAGCGGCGGGGTCTACCTCAACTACATCGGCGACGAGGGCGAGGACCGGGTGCGGGCCGCGTTCGGCGCGGAGCGCTACGACCGGCTCGCACGGATCAAGGCTGAGTACGACCCCGAGAACGTCTTCCAGGGGAACCAGAACATCCGCCCGGCGCGGTGACGCCTCGCCCGCCTCAGACGTGCGGGCGGTGGGCCCGGGCGGAGGCCGTCGGGCGGCCGGCGCGCCCCGAGTGCCGGGCGAGGGTGCGTGGGTGCAGGGACGGGGCGCCGGCGCGCGCCGTCGCGTGCCGGCAGGACCGGTGCTGCGTCCGACGCGCCCAGCGGGCGCAGGTGGGGACGGCCACGACCGTCGCCCGCCGCCGCGTGGTGCGGGAGGCGACCCGCTCGTCGCTCCAGAACGTCCGCAGGCTCGCGACGCCGGCCCCGAGGCCGATGGACAGCGCCACCAGGACCGCCCACGAGGACGGCGAGGCGGTCATCTCCCAGCCCACGAGCGGGACGGCCACGGCCCCCCCGACGAGCGCCGCGGCGACGGTCGTCAGCACGTCCTCGGTGGAGGGGTGCCACGGGCGTCGCCGGAGGATGCGCGCACCGCGACGGCCGGGGGCGCGGCGCAGCATGGGGCGGACGCTACCGAGCCCGGCGGTGGGGTCGCGCGGGTCCATGGTCCCCCCATCGGTCGACCCGGGGAGATCCTGACCCCATCGGCCGATCATCGACGCACCCGGTCCGGGAGGGTGCCGGCGCCGACGTGCAGGTCGAGCCAGGAGCACCAGCGCCGGGCGGTCCGCCAGCCGTCGAGCACCACGTCGAGGCAGGCCGGCTCGAACAGCCAGGGCCCGGGCTCGTGCGTGCGGCTCACGGTGAGCGAGGTCCGGCGCAGCAGGCTGATCCGCGGGTGGTCCCGGGCCCACCCGCGCGGCGCGGTGCGCAGCGGCTCCCCGTCGTCGAGCGGGTACCCGGCGGCGGCCAGGTCCGCCAGGAGCGCGTCGAGGTCGGCCGCGGCCGCGGCGTCGTCCTGCAGGGTGCGGAAGCGCTCGAGCTGGTCGCGGGCGGGGCGGTGGTAGCCGCCGGCGACGAACAGCCCGTCCGTCGACAGCGCGGCGTAGAGGCCGCCCACGACCGGCCGGCCCTCGCCCCGGCCGGCCGTCCCGGAGTCGCCCAGTGCGGCGAGCGCGGCGTGCTCCTGGTACGGCCGCTTGTCGGCGCTGAAGCGGACGTCGCGGTTCGGGCGGAAGGTCTTGACGGGGCCGAACTCCGCGGTCAGCGCCTCGGCGAGCGCCGCGAGCGGCGCCGCCACGTCGGCGCGGTAGACGTCCAGGTGAGCCTGCCAGTAGGTGCGGCTGTTGTCGGCGTGGAGGCCCTCGTAGAGCTCGAGGGCGCGCTCGCCGAAACCTGCGAAGGCGCTGCTCATCGTCCCTCCCTCCGTGCCACGCTGCACGTCGACAACCTCTCACACCGCAGCGGGTCCGAGCGCTGCGACGGGCCGAGGGTGCCGTCGGCCCGCGCGCCTCAGCCGTAGACGAGGGCGAAGAGCTCGTAGACGAGGATCGCCGGCCACACGATCGCCTTGGGGATCGCCAGGAGGAGGTCCCAGACGCCGTCGGCGTTGAGCACGAAGTAGATCCCGGCGCCGATGAGGCCCAGCCCGTAGACCGCGCCACCCCCCGCCGCCGCCCCGGTCCCGCTGGACATGGTCGCCTCCCGGCCTCGCCGCGCCGGGCGTCGCCCCGGCTCCCCACCAGGGTCGCAGGTGCGTCGCCCGGTGTCGCGGGTCCGGCGTCGCGGACGCCGTGCAGCAGGGACTGAAGGACCTCGTTCCCCGCCCGCGCCCGGCCGCGTGCGTTAGCGTCGAGGCGTCCCGCCGGGAGCCCGAGCGGCCCGCCGCGAGCGGGCAGGGAAGCAGGTCACGTGGTCGCAGCGAGCTCGTCGGCGGGGGCGGTGCCGCGCGCGTTCCACGTGATGTCGAAGCCGCGCGGGGCGATCTGCAACCTCGACTGCGAGTACTGCTTCTTCCTCACCAAGGAGGAGCTCTACCCGGGCAGCGACTTCCGGATGAGCCGGCCCGTGCTCGAGGCGTACATCGGCCAGCTCGTCGCGGGCCATGCCGACGACACCGAGGTGGTCCTCGCCTTCCAGGGCGGGGAGC
>JBDIAU010000329.1:0-3338 GCA_039812565.1 Beutenbergiaceae bacterium | reverse complement strand
GGTGTCCTTCCGGAGGTCCCGCCCTGAGGGCAGGGCGAGGGGGCGGGATGGTTCGGGCTGGGCGGGGTGGGGTCAGGGGTTGCGGTGGTCAGGCTGTTCGGCTCGTGTCGAGGACCTTGAGGAGCTCGTCGGGCGCCGCGAGGAGGGTGCGGCGGCCGAGGGCGGCCAGGACGGCGAGAGTCAGGACGAACGGCACGGCGTTGAGCGCGAACTGGTTGACGGCGATCCCCGCGGACTGCAGGACCGAGGCCAGCGAGAGCGCGGCACCGAAGAGCAGCGCGCCGCCCATGACCGTGAGCGGGTTCCACATCGCGAAGATGACGAGCGCGACGGCGATGAAGCCGCGGCCGGCGACCATGCCCTCGAACCAGGACGTCGCGTACGCGATCGACAGGTGCGCGCCGCCGACGCCGGCCAGCGCGCCGCCGACGACGGTCGCGCCGTAGCGGACCGCGGTGACGCTGTAGCCGTGGACCGAGAGGGCCTCCGAACGCTCGCCCGCGGTGCGGACGAGGAGCCCGAGGCGGGTGCGGAAGAGCACCCACCAGATCAGCGGCGCCGCGAGGAGTGCCAGGTAGACGAGCGGGTCCTGCGTGAACAGCACCGGCCCGAGCACCGGGACGTCGCTGAGCCCCGGGATCGCGACCGGCGCGAACGCGTTGATCGGCCGGCTCACGTAGGTGACGCCGAAGAGGGCGGTCAGGCCCAGCGCGAGGAAGTAGAGGGTGAGGCCGGAGGCGAACTGGTTGGCGCGCCGGCTCACCACCAGGACCGCGTGCACGAGGGAGAGGAGGCCGCCGGCGAGGGCGCCGCCGAGGACGCCGAGCCACGGGTTGCCGGACTCGGCCGTCAGCGCGTAGCCGCCGAGGGCTCCGAGGAGCATCGAGCCCTCGGTCCCGAGGTTGATCACCCCGGCCCGCTCGGAGACGGTCTCGCCGAGCGCGGCGTACATGATCGAGGTGCCGCCGCGGACGGCCCCGGTGAGGAGGTCGACGATCACTTCTCCGCCTTCCGCGTCCCCGTCCAGCCGAGCACGGCGATGAGGACGACGCCCATGAGGATGTTGACGCTGGCGGCCGGGAGGCCCGAGCCGATCTGGAGGCTGTTGCCGGAGACGGCGATCGCAGCGAGCGCGAGCGCGGCGAGCAGGAGGGGCAGCGGCCGGTGCCGGGCCAGCCAGCTCGCGAGGAACGCGATGTAGCCGATGGTGAGGCCGAAGGTCGGGCGCAGCTTGTACTCCGCCCCGGCCAGCTGGACGTACCCGGCGAGGCCCGCGAGCGCACCGCCGATGAGCAGCGCGGAGAGCAGCAGGACCACCACGGGGATGCCGGCCCGGCGGGCCGCCTCCGGGTTCCCGCCGACGACGCCGAGCCGGAAGCCCCACGCCGTGCGGCTCAGGGCGAACCAGACCACGATCGCGGCGAGGACCGCGAGGACGACGCCGACGTGCACGGCGGTGCCCGCGAGGACCGGAAGCTTGACCGGGTCGGGGAGCTCGAGGCTGGTCGACTGCCCGAGCGCCGCCGGGTCCTTCCAGGGCCCGAGGATGAGGTAGAGCATCGCGAACAGGGCGACGTAGTTGAGCAGAAGCGTCGTGACCGCCTCGTTCACCGAGACGGAGATCCGCATGAGGGCCGCGATGCCGGCCCACGCGGCGCCCGCCGCCGCGGCGGCGCCGATCATCGCGGCCATCACGAGACCCGGCGCCGACGACGGCCCGAGGGCCTGCGCCACCCCGGCCGCCGCGACGGCCCCCATGATGAGCTGCCCCTCGCCGCCGACGTTGACCATGCCGGCCCGGGCCGGGACGACGACGGCGAGGCCGGCCAGCACGAGCGGCGCGGCGCGGATGAGGATCTGCTGGAACTGCCCCGGCTGGGTGAGGGTGGAGAACCAGATGTCCGCGAGCACGGAGATCGGGTTCGCGCCGTTGGCCAGGACGAACGCGCCGAAGACGAGCAGTCCGCCGAGCAGTGCGAGGACCCAGCGCAGCGCCGTCGAGCCTCGAGAGCGCCACCAGGGCGCCGTCGTCGGCCCGTCGGCCGGCGCCGCGGGCGCCGCCGCGGCGGTGCCCGGCAGCGGCTCGGGCGTGACGTCGGTCATGCCGCACCTCCCGTCATGAGGCGTCCGATGGACATCCGGTCGGCGCCGGCGGCGTCGACGACGCCGACCACGTGGCCGTCGTGCATGACGGCGATCCGGTCGGCGAGGGAGAGGAGCTCGTCGAGGTCCTCGGAGACGACGAGCACGCCCGCCCCGCGGGCGCGGTGCTCGAGGAGGACCTCCTGGGTCCGGCGGGTGTTCGCGATGTCGAGCCCGCGGGACGGGTAGGCGGCGACCACCAGGGCCGCGTCCTGACCGAGCTCGCGGGTGAGGACGACGCGCTGGATGTTGCCGCCCGACAGGGCCGAGAGCGTGCGGTGCCGGGGCGCGATCCTCAGCCCGACGCGGCCGTTCAGCTCCTCCGTGCGGGTCGCGACGGCCTTCCAGTCGATGCCCAGGCCGCGCCGTGGGGCGGGCCTGCCGTCGAGGACCATGTGCTCGAGGACGGTCAGGCCGGGGACCACCGAGTCCGCCACCGGGTCCTCCGGCACGGCGACGGCGCCCGCCTCGATCGCCGCGCGCGGGTCGGCGCCGAGCGGCTGCTCGCCGATGCGCACCGTGCCGCTCGCCGTCGGCCGCACGCCGAGCGCGACCTCGCACAGCTCGCGCTGCCCGCTGCCCGCCACCCCGGCGACGCCGACGATCTCGCCCGGACGAACCTCGAGGTCGACGTCCTTGAGGGCCAGGTGGCCGCGGTCGCCGAGGGCGCTCACGCCGGCGAGGTCGAGAGCCGGGGCCGGGGAGTCCGGCACGGCGGGCCGGGCGAGCGCCAGCGGCGGGACCTGACGGCCGACCATCGCCTCGACGAGCTCGGCGTCGGTGTAGACGTTCGGGTCGACGCCGTTGAGGATGACGCGGCCGCCGCGCAGGACGGTCACCCGGTCGGCCGCGGCACGGACCTCGCCGAGCTTGTGGGTGACGATGACGACGCCGAGCCCGCGGCCGCGCAGCTGGTCGAGCATCGCGAGGAGCGCCTCGACCTCCTGCGGTGCCAGCACGCTCGTGGGCTCGTCGAGGATCACGAGCCGGGCGCCCGTCATGAGCACCTTGAGGATCTCGACGCGCTGGCGCTCGCCGATCGACAGGTGCCGCACGACGGCTCGCGGGTCGACGGCCAGGCCGTAGGAGTCCGCGGCGGCGGAGATCCGCGCGCACAGGGCGTCGAGCTTGAGCCGGGCACCGCCGGGCAGGGCGAGCGCGACGTTCTCGGCGACCGTCAGGGCGGGGACGAGGCG
>JBDIAU010000328.1:0-3349 GCA_039812565.1 Beutenbergiaceae bacterium | reverse complement strand
GTGTGGTCCCGGCCCCCGAAGAGCTGCCCGATCTTCGGCAGCGACAGATCCGTGAGCTCGCGGCAGAGGTACATCGCGATCTGCCGGGCGTTCACCAGCACCCGCGAGCGGTCCGAGCTGCACAGCGCCTCGATCGTGAGCCCGAAGTAGTCCGCCGTCTGTCCGAGGATGAGGGCCGGCGTGATCGTCCCGCCGTCGACGTCGGTGATGAGGTCCTTGAGGACCATCTCGGCGAGCTGCCGGTCCACCGCCTGCCGATTGAGGTTCGCGAACGCCGTGACCCGGATGAGGGCTCCCTCGAGCTCGCGGATGTTGGTCGAGATCCTCGAGGCGATGTACTCGAGCACGTCGTCCGGCGCGAGGAGCCGCTCGCTGCCCGCCTTGCGTCGAAGGATGGCGATCCGGGTCTCGAGGTCGGGCGGCTGGACGTCGGTGAGCAGCCCCCACTCGAACCGGGACCGCATGCGGTCCTCGAACCCGTTGAGGTACTTCGGAGCGACGTCGGACGTGATGACGACCTGCTTGTCGCTGTTGTGGAGCGTGTTGAAGGTGTGGAAGAACTCCTCCATCGTCTGCTCCTTGCCCTGGAGGAACTGGATGTCGTCCACCAGGAGCACGTCGACCTCGCGGTACCGGCGTTGGAACGCCTCCGCCTTGTCGTCGCGGATCGAGTTGATGAAGTCGTTCGTGAACTCCTCGGAGTTCACGTATCGCACCCGGATGCCGGGGTAGAGCGAGCCGGCGTAGTGGCCGACGGCGTGGAGCAGGTGAGTCTTGCCCAGGCCGGAGCCGCCGTAGATGAAGAGCGGGTTGTACGCCTTGGCGGGCGCCTCGGCGACGGCGGTGGCCGCCGCGTGCGCGAACCGGTTGGACGCCCCGATGACGAACGTCTCGAACGTGTACTTCGGGTTGAGTCGCGTCGGCTCCGCGGAGACCGGGCGATGCCCGGGCGGCCTCGTCGGCACCGCGGGGAGGGTGGGCTGGGACGCCCCGATCGCCCCCGCACCGGCCACGCCCACGGCGCCCGCTCCGGCGACGCCGACGGCGCCTGTCCCCGCAGCGCCCGACCGCGCCGTCGGCCCGGGCTCCGGTGCCGGCGAGGCGTCCTCGAGCGAGGTGTCGACGGTGACGGCGTACCGCATCGGGACGCCGAAGGCGTCTCCGAGAGAGGAGGTGAGCGCGTCGCGCGCCTTGGTCTCGAGGAACTCCTTGGCGAAGTCGCTCGGGACGGCGAGCAGGACTGTGCCGTCGAGCACGCCGAGGGGCCGCGTCAGGCGGATGAAGGCGAGCTGGGTCCCCGAGAGCTGATCGCCCTGGTTGAGGATGTCGACGGTGCGCCGCCAGCCCGCGACCACGGGCTCCTGGTCATCGGCCACCTGACGTTCCCCTCGCTCCGCCGGACGAGTCCGAGTGTGCAACCATGCGCGCCCGTCCACAAACTTGTCCACAGCTGTTGACGATCGCGCGTCGCGCTTCGTCGCTGGGGTGAGGGGACGATGGTAGCCACACCGTGTCAGATCCCCCTGGGCCGCACGGCCCGTGCACTCACGGCGGCCCGTGGCACCGACGGACCTCGTTTGACCGTGATCCTGCCGCTCACGTACCGTTGGCCGTCCGTCTCAAGCGGTTCCTTGCGCCTGCCCCCGGGCAGGCTGCGGTCCACGGGTCGAGGCGGCGTGCCCCACCGTGCACCGCCAGGGTTCCTGAGGTGCGGCGACACCCGAGCTCTTTGGAGAACAGCCGTGAGCAAGCGGACCTTCCAGCCGAACAACCGTCGTCGCGCCAAGACGCACGGTTTCCGCCTGCGGATGCGCACGCGCGCCGGTCGCGCGATCATCGCCGCCCGCCGGCGCAAGGGTCGCGCCGAGCTCTCCGCCTGATCGAGCGGTGCTGCCGGCCCGGCACCGGATGCAGCGCCGCAGCGACTTCGCGACGGCGGTTCGTCGCGGTCGCCGCGGCGCTTCTCGGCGACTCGTCGTCCACCTGACCTGCACGGACGAGGCACAGCCCGCGGTCGTCGGCTTCGTCGTGTCCCGCGCGGTCGGCGGGGCGGTGGAGCGCAACCAGGTGAAGAGGCGGCTGCGCGGGCTGGTCCGTGACGAGCTGCCCTCCCTCCCCGACGGCGCCCTCCTGGTGGTTCGCGCCCTCCCACCGGCGTCGGGAGCCTCGAGCGCCGAGCTCGGCTCCGACCTGCGCAGCGCTCTCTCGGGTGCCCGTCGTGACTCCGCCCGGTGCCGGCGGTGACGGCGATGACCGCTCCCGCCGCGGCCGAGCCGGAGACCCGCCGCAACCCGGTGACCTGGCTGCTCGTCGGGCTCGTCCGGGCGTACCAGCTCATCGTCTCGCCGTGGTTCGCGCCGCGGTGCAAGTACTACCCGTCGTGCTCGTCGTATGCGGTCACCGCGCTGCGCACGCACGGCGCCCTCCGCGGTACCGCCCTCGCGACGTGGCGACTCCTGCGGTGCAACCCCTGGAGCCTCGGTGGCGTCGACCACGTGCCGCCGCGCGGTGACGCCCGCGCGCTCGCCGGTCGCGACCACCCCTCGGCCGACCCCCTGAGCACGAGCCGCGGCCCGCAGGCGCCCGACGTGCCGACCGACTAGGAGTTCGTTCACATGCCGTTCCTCGACACAGTGCTGTACCCGCTCGAGGTCGTGGTCGCGTGGATCATGGTGGGCTTCCACTCGTTCTTCACGTGGATCGGGCTCGGCTCGGACAGCGGCAACTCCTGGGTCCTCTCGATCGTGGGCCTCGTGATCGTCATGCGGATCGTCCTGATCCCGCTGTTCGTCAAGCAGATCAAGGCGTCACGAGGGCTTCAGCTCATCCAGCCCGAGATGCAGAAGCTGCAGAAGAAGTACAAGGGCAAGACGGACCCGGCGTCGCGGCAGGCCATGCAGCAGGAGATGATGGCGCTGTACCGCGAGGCGGGGACGAACCCGTTCGCGTCCTGCCTGCCGATCCTCGCGCAGTCCCCGATCTTCTTCGCGCTGTTCCGGGTCCTCAACTCCCTGCCTGCGATCGCCGAAGGCACCCTGCCCAGCGGCCGGACGAGCATCGGCCCGCTGACGCCGGAGCTGGCGGCCTCCGCGGAGAGCTCGACGCTCTTCGGGGCACCGTTGTCGTCGACGTTCATGAAGGCCGCCGAGTACGGTCCGCCGGACTACCCCGCCGGCACGCCGATGAGCATCCGGATCGTCACCGTCATCCTGATCATCCTGATGTCGGTGACGACGTTCACCACGCAGCGTCAGCTCACCATGAAGAACATGCCGGCGTCGGCTCTGGACAACCCGATGGCCCGCCAGCAGCGGATGCTGATGTACATCCTTCCGCTGGTCTTCGCGGT
>JBDIAU010000327.1:0-3354 GCA_039812565.1 Beutenbergiaceae bacterium | reverse complement strand
TCGGCGAGCGCACCGTCGACGTGTACAAGCAGGTGCTGGCCGGCCGCGGGCGCTGACCGGCCCCGCCACCACCGCGGACCCCGACGGTCCGGGTCCTCGCCCACGCGAGGCCCGGGCCGTCGGGGTACCCGGGCGGCCCCCGGCCGTCCACCGACGGACGTCGGATGTTCACCGGGCGCTCGCCGGCGCCGTCACCGTGCCCGGGCAGGCTCCTGCCGACCTCGACGACCTCGTCACCCAGGAGCATCGATGCCGATCGCCTCGTCAGCGCCCGTCCGCCGACGGATTCGCACGGCAGGGGGCGCCGTGGGCGCCCTCGCCGTCGCCGCCGTCGGCGTCGTCGCGCTCTGCGTCCCCGCCCAGGCCGGCCGGGGGAGCGAGCCCCCGGAGCTGCGCCACGCCGCGAGCTTCCCCGTCACCGCGAACCTGGCGCCCGGGGAGGACCCGGCGACGCCGACGTCCGCCGAGATCATCGACGTCACGGACGACGGGCGGACGGCGGTCTACACCGACGCCTTCACCCGCCGCCTCGGGCTCCTCGACGTCTCTCGCCCCGAGCGTCCGCGCGCCCTCGGCGCAGTCGACCTCCCGGGCGACCCGACGAGCGTCGCGATCCACCGTGGCTGGGCGCTCGTCGCGCTCAGCACGGGCTCAAGCCTTGACGAGCCCGACGGCGTGCTCGCGGTCGTCGACCTGCGCTCGCGCGCCGTCGTCCGCACGATCGCCCTCGGCGGGCAGCCCGACTCCGTCGCGGTATCGCCGAACGGCGGCCGGTACGCCGCCGTCACCATCGAGAACGAGCGCGACGAGGACGAGGACGACGGCCTGCTCCCGCAGTCCCCGGCGGGCCGGCTCGCCGTCGTCGACCTGGGCGGGCGGCCCGACCGCTGGACCGTGCGCGCCGTCGACCTCACGGGGCTGGCGCTGGTCGCGCCCGAGGACCCGGACCCGAGTACGTCGACATCAACGGCCGCGACCAGGCGGTGGTCTCGCTGCAGGAGAACAACCACCTCGTCGTCGTCGACCTGCGCCGCGCGCGCGTGGTGCGGCACTTCAGCGCGGGAACGGCGGACGTCCGCCAGGTCGACACGGTCGAGGAGGAGCTGGGCCCGCAGGGGGCAGGGCTGATCGAGCTGACCGGCGCGCTCCAGGACCGTCGCCGAGAGCCCGACTCCGTGGCCTGGATCGACGACGACACGTTCGCGACCGCCAACGAGGGCGACTACACGGACGCCGACGGCGTCGAGGGCGGCACGCGCAGCGTGACGCTCTTCCACGTCAGCGGTCGGGTCGAGCGCGAGCTCGGCAACGAGGTGGAGCACGAGCTGGTCCGGGCGGGCCACTACCCGGAGGCCCGTTCCGAGAACAAGGGGGTCGAGCCGGAGGGGCTCGAGGTCGGCCGGTACGGTGGCCGCACGCTCCTGCTCGTCGGCGCCGAGCGGGCGAACGCCGTCGTCGTGTACGACGTGACGTCCGGGCGTCCGACGTTCCGCCAGGTGCTCCCGACGGGCATCGGCCCGGAGGGCCTGACCTTCACGTCGCGCGGCACGCTGCTCGTCACCTCCGAGGTCGACGGCGCCGACGAGGGCTTCCCGGCGCGCCCGCTCATCACGGTCTTCACCCCCGGCCGGGCGACCTACCCGCAGGTGCGGAGCGTGGACGACGCCGCGGGGGCGCCGATCCCGTGGGTCGCGCTCTCCGGGCTGGCCGGCGACCCGGCCGACCCCGACGTCGTGTGGGCGGTCAGCGACTCCGCGCTCGCCCAGGCCTTCCTCTACCGGCTCGACGTGTCCCGCCGGACGGCCGTCATCACCGACCGGGTCGCGGTCGGGGGCGTGGACGTCGCCGACCAGGAGCAGGGCGACTACGACCTCGAGGGCGTCGCCGTCCGGCCCGAGGGTGGCTTCTGGCTCGGCAGCGAGGGCCGGACGAACGCCGGCAGCTCACGGCCGAACCTGCTCGTGCGCACCGACGCCGACGGCGCCGTCCTCGACGCGGTCCGGCTCCCCGACACCCTGGTCGCCGGCGCGACGAGCAGCGGGATCGAGGGCGTCGCCGTGACGGGCACCCAGGCCGGCGGCGACGAAGTGGTCTGGGTCGCGCTCCAGCGTGGGTGGGCCGACGACGCGCCGGGCGAGGTCAAGATCGGGCGATACGACGTCGCCGCCGGCGCGTGGACGTTCGCGCGCTACCCGCTGGACGCCGTCGCGTCCCCGGCCGGGGGGTGGGTCGGGCTCTCCGAGGTCACCGCGCTGCCCGACGGCCGCCTGCTGCTGGTCGAGCGCGACAACCAGCTCGGCACCGACGCCCGGGTCAAGCGCCTCTACGCCGTCGACCCCGCCGCGGTCGAGCTCGCGCCCCACGGCTCGGCGCTGCCGCTGGTCACGAAGTCGCTCGTGCGGGACGTGCTGCCGGACCTCGACCGGGCGAGCATCACCGTGCCCGAGAAGCTCGAGGGCGTGGCGCTCACGGCGGACGGCCGCCTGCTCGCCGTCACCGACAACGACGGCCTGGACGAGAGCTACGGCGAGACGGTCCTGGTCGAGCTGCCGCACTCCTGACGCGACGACGGCGCCCCGGGTCCCTCCGCGCAGGCCCGGGGCGCCGTCGTGCGCCGTCGCGTCGCGGGCCCGGCGCAGCCCGGTTGTCAGGTCCTGTCGCTAGGGTGCGGACGCAGCCGTCCGAGGAGGCCCGCCCCATGAGCGACACCACCACCCGACCCGCCGGGGATCCGGGGACCGCCGAGATCACCCGGCCGTACGCCCAGGCTCCGTCCGCCGTCGCCGCCGCGCTCGGCGTCGACCCGGAGCGTGGACTCTCCTCCGCCGACGCGGCGGCCCGACTCGCCCGCGGCGGCCCGAACGCCATCGCGGGGGAGAAGCCGCCGTCGGTGTGGGCCGTCGCGTTCGCCCAGCTCCGGGACCCGATGAACCTCATGCTGGTCGCGGTGAGCGTCGTGAGCTTCGTCATCGGCGAGGTCTCGACCGGCCTCATCGTCGGCCTGCTCATCCTCCTGAACGTGGTCCTCGGTGGCCGGCAGGAGCTCAAGGCCCGCGCGAGCGTCGACGCGCTGTCCAACCTCCAGGTTCCCCAGGCGAAGGCCGTCCGGGACGGGCAGGTGACCCTCGTCCCCGCCGTCGACCTCGTCCCCGGGGACGTGGTCCAGCTCGAGGCCGGGGACATCGTGCCCGCCGACGGCCGGCTCCTGCGCTCGGCGACGCTCGAGACCCAGGAGGCCGCGCTCACCGGCGAGAGCGCGCCCGTGCCCAAGGACCCCGGGGTGCTCGCGGACGGCGACGTCGCCCTCGGCGACCGGACGAACATGCTGTTCCAGAACACGTCGGTGACACGCGG
>JBDIAU010000326.1:0-3354 GCA_039812565.1 Beutenbergiaceae bacterium | reverse complement strand
CCGCCCGCCTGCTCGACGCGCTCGGGGAGTGCCTGGCGGGGCACTTCGCCGTCGAGCACTGCACGTTCCAGCTGGAGCCGCTCAGCCACGCCGTCGGGGAGGAGCACGTCCACGCCTGACGTGTGCCCGCGTCGATACTGGTCGCGTGCCCATCATCACGGTCGAGCACCTGCGCAAGACGTACGGGTCCGTCGTCGCCGTCGACGACGTGAGCCTCGAGGTCGAGCGCGGCGAGGTCTTCGGCGTCCTCGGCCCGAACGGCGCGGGCAAGACGACGCTCGTCGAGTGCCTCACGGGCCTGCGGGTGCCGGACGCGGGTGCCGTGCGGGTGCTCGGGCTCGACCCGCGCGTCGACCGGGCGGCCGTGCGGGAGCGCGTCGGGGTGCAGCTCCAGCAGAGCGCGCTGCCGGCGAAGCTCCGGGTCCGGGAGGCGCTCGACCTGTACGCGTCGTTCTACGCCGAGCCGGCCGACGTCGGCGAGCTGGTCGAGGCGCTCGACCTCGCCGAGGTCCTCGACCGCGCCTTCGGCGCCCTGTCCGGGGGGCAGCGGCAACGGCTGTCCGTCGCGCTGGCCCTCGTCGGGCGCCCGGAGATCGCCGTCCTCGACGAGCTGACGACCGGCCTCGACCCGCAGTCGAGGCGGCACACCTGGCAGCTCGTCGAACGGGTCCGCGACCGCGGCGTCACCGTCGTCCTCGTCACGCACTTCATGGAGGAGGCCGAGCGCCTCTGCGACCGGCTGGTCCTGATCGACGGCGGCCGCGTCGTCGCGAGCGGGACGCCGGACGCGCTCGCGGCCGGAGTCGCCGGCGGGACGCGGATGCGTTTCCGCACGTCGAGCCCGGTGGCGGACGGGGTGCTCAGCGACCTGGCGTCGGTGCGGTCGGTCGGGACCGACGGCGACCACCTCGTCGTCGAGGGGACGGGCGAGGTGGTGACCGACGTCGTCCTGGCGCTCGACGCCGTCGGGCTGCGGCCGCGCGACGTCACGGTCCGCAGCGCGACGCTCGAGGACGCGTTCCTCGTGCTCACGGGGCACGGCATCCGGCCCGTCGAGGAGGAGGGGGAGGCCCGATGACCGGGATCGCGAGGACGACGACGGCGCCCGCCGTCCCCCGGGGGGCGTTGCGCCGGCTCGTGCTCACCGAGGCCCGCCTCACCGTCCGGGAGCCCGTCGGGCTCGTCTGGGGCGTGGCGATGCCGGTGGTCCTCGTCGTCGTGTTCGGCAACATCGGGGTGTTCCGGGAGCCGATCCCGGGCGCGGGCGGGCTCACGCTCTTCGACGCCTACGCCCCGGTCCTCGTGCTGGTCTCGTTGGCGATGCTCGGCCTCGTCGGCCTGCCGGTGCCGCTGGCGTCCTACCGGGAGCTCGGGGTGCTGCGGCGCATGTCGACGACGCCCGTGCCGCCGTCGCGGCTCCTGGCGGCGCAGCTCGTGGTCAACCTCGCCGCCGCGGCCGTCGCCGTCGTGCTGATCGCGCTCGTCGGCATCGTCCTGCTCGGGATGGCCCCGCCGCGCCAGTGGGTCGGCTTCCTCGTCACGGTGGTGCTGACCGCCGTCTGCCTGTTCTCGCTCGGGCTGTGCGTGGCGGCCGTCGCCCGCACGGGCCGCTCGGCCGCCGCGATCGGGAACGCGCTGTTCTTCCCGCTCGCCTTCTTCGCCGGCCTGTGGCTCCCCCAGCCGGCGATGCCCGACGTGCTCCGGACGATCTCCGAGCTGGCGCCGACGGGGGCCGCCGTCGCCGCCCTCACCGCCACGATGACGGGCGACCTGCCCTCGGCGCAGTCGCTGCTGCTCCTGGTGGCCTACAGCGCCGTCTTCTCGGTCGTCGCCGTCCGCACGTTCCGGTGGGAGTGAGGACGCCCTCTCAGGCGACCCGACGGCGGTAGGTCGCCCGGGCGAGAGCGAAGGCGACGACGAGGATGCCGACGCACCAGGCCAGCGCGACCCAGATGTCGGCGCCGACGGGCTGCTGCGCGAACAGGTCTCGGATCGTGTTGACGATCGCGGTCACCGGCTGGTTCTCGGCGAACGCGCGGACCGGCCCCGGCATGGTGCCGGTGGGCACGAACGCCGAGCTGATGAACACCAGGAACAGGAGCGGGTAGGCGAACGCGCTCGCGCCGTCGGCGGACCTCGCCGTCAGGCCCGGGAGCACGGCGACCCAGGTCAGCGCGAGGGTGAGCAGCACGAGGATGCCGGCGACCGGGAGCCACGCCACCAGGCCCGCCTCGGAGCGGAAGCCCAGGAGCACGGCGACGAGCACGACGAGTGCCAGCGAGACGAGGTTCGCCACCACCGACGTCAGCACGTGGGCCCACAGCACGGCCGAGCGGGCGATCGGCATCGACTGGAACCGCTCGGCGATGCCGCTCTCCATGTCGAGGTACAGCCGGAACGCGGTGTACGAGATGCCGGAGGCGATCGTGATGACCAGGATCCCGGGCAGCAGGTACGTGACGTACGAGTCGGTCCCGGAGTCGATCGCGCCGCCGAAGACGTAGACGAACAGGAGCATGAAGCCGATCGGCATGATCGCCGTGGTGATGATCGTGTCGAGGCTGCGGGTGATGTGCCGCAGGGACCGCCCCAGGAGGACGGTGGTGTCGCGGGCGAAGCGCGTGCTCATCGGTGCTCGCCGCCCCCTCCGGCCCCGCCGACGACGGCGAGGAAGACGTCCTCGAGGCTCGGCTGCTTCTCGACGTACTCCACTCGGGCCGGCGGGAGCAGCGCCCGGAGCTCGGCGAGGGTGCCGTCGACGATGATTCGCCCCTCGTGGAGGATCGCGATGCGGTCGGCGAGCTGCTCGGCCTCGTCGAGGTGCTGCGTCGTGAGCAGCACGGTCGTGCCGCGCGCGGCGAGCTCGGTGATCGTCCGCCACACCTCCAGGCGGGCCTGGGGGTCGAGCCCGGTGGTCGGCTCGTCCAGGACGATCACCTCAGGCTCGCCGACGAGGCTCATCGCGATGTCGAGGCGGCGACGCATGCCGCCCGAGTACGTCGCCGCCCGACGCGAGGCGGCCTCGGTGAGGCCGAAGCGCTCGAGCAGGGCGTCGGCGACGGCGCCGGCCTTGGGCAGGTGCCGCAGCCGAGCGACCAGAACGAGGTTCTCGCGACCGGTGAGGATCCCGTCGACGGCGGCGAACTGCCCGGTGAGGCTGATCGCCTCCCGCACCGCGGCGGCCTGCGTGGCGACGTCGTAGCCAGCCACGTGGACCGTGCCGGCGTCGGCCCTGAGCACCGTGGCGAGGATCCGTACGACCGTCGTCTTGCCGGCGCCGTTGGAGCCGAGCAGGGCGACGACGGTGCCGCGGGCGACGTCGAGGTCCACCCCACGCAGGACCTCGAGGTCCTT
>JBDIAU010000325.1:0-3358 GCA_039812565.1 Beutenbergiaceae bacterium | reverse complement strand
GACGCCCGCGGGTCCCGCGCCGTCGACCGTCGTTGACGCGCTTCTCGCCAGCGCGGTCTACCGGAGCCAGCGCGACCGGGCGGGACGGCACGCTCTCGCCGACGCCACCGTGCGGGCGATCGTCGGCGAGCTCGTGGCCCGTGGCGGCCGCGCCCATCGGGACACCCTCGCCGCGGTCGCGGGCATCCCCGCGGCCGAGGTCGGCCCGAAGCTCTCGGCACTCATGCGCCTGCTCAACGTCGAGGGCTACCCCGTCGTCGCGTGGGACGCCGACCGTGTCACCCTGCGGCTCGACGAGGCTCTGCTGCGGGAGCAGTTCGCCGTCGCGACCCGCTGAGCGCCGGCACGTCGAGGATCGGCCGCGTCGGGGCCCGGTAGGTGTGGCCGGTGGGCGTGGTGACTTCGAGGGCGTCGGCGCGGGCGTCGTGCCGCCACCGCTCGGCCTCCTTGGTGTGGTTGCAGCGCTCGCACAAGCCGGAACCGTTGGCGAAGCTCGTCCCGCCGCCGGCGCGGTGGGGCGCGCCGTGGTCGGCATGGCGGATCGGCGCGTCGCACCAGGGCGTCCGGCAGGTGTCGTCGCGCAGCACGACCATCCGTCTCAGGTGCCCGTCGAAGAGGCGCCGCCGCGAGTCCATCGCGACCAGGTGCCCCGTCGTCGGGTCCGTGTAGAGACGGCGCAGCCACACCCGCGCGCGGCCACCGGGGCCGTCGCGAGCGGGGTCTATGAGGTCGCGGGCCGCCGCCGCGGGGAGCGGGCCTGAGCCGACGAGCCACGCCGGCAGGGCTGTGGGGTCGATCGAAGGGGCGCCGTCGGACGCCATCGGCGCGGTCCGCTCGACGGGGCCTCCGAAGAGTGCGGTGTCGGTCATCACGAGGTGGATCTCCACCGGGACGGCCTCGGCCGTCTCCTGCCCGGTGAGGCGTTCGACGAGCAGGTCGGCCATGACCTGACCACGCCCGCGCGACCCCGCCTCGCCCGAGGAGACGGCGGACGCGGCGGCCTGGTTCAGGGCGGCGAATGCCGCGACGCCCTGGACCATGGGCAGGAGTGCGGTGAGGTACACCATCGTGTCCGGTGCCGGGCGGAGGGACACCCGACGCTCCTCCTGCGCTCGACGCAGGTGCCGCACGGCCTCTTCCGGGTCCCAGGCCTGGGCGAACGCGCGGGTCCGGGCCGCAAGAGCGCGATCGCCCGTGGACGTCAGGTAGGGCGCGACGAGCGCGTCCACCTGGCGCCGTCCCTCGACCGGGAGCCACGCCGTCTCCTTCGCCACGAGCACGGCACGCCACTCCGAGATCGCGCCCGTCGTCAGTGCCGCCATGGTGTGCGGCATCTCGTGCACGAGACCGTTGGCGAGGCCGACGTGCCGTGACCCGCGGGCCGGCGAGTCCCGACGAGCGAGAGCGATCTCCGAGGCGAGGCCCCGGCAGCGCTGGGCAGCCGGCACGCCCCTTGCTGCCTCGGCGTCCCGGCGGCCGGCGTAGAGCGACGCGGTCTCGCGGGCCTGGACGGCGGCGCACACCGCCTTGAGCTCCTCGAGGAGCCGGATCCGGTCGATCGCGTCCGACTCGTCGACCGCGACAGACAGGTCCCGCAGTCGCGCGGCGACGGCGGCGAGGTCCTGAGTGGACCACCGCGGGTCACGTGAAGCGTCGGAATCGAACACGTGTACGAGTCTACCCCGGACTCGGAGCCCGCCGCACGGTGCCACGCCGCACCTGTGGATACTGACGACGTCGCACGTCGGGGAGGTGCACCCCGAACTGTGGTGCTCTCGATACGGTCGGGGGAGTGCCGCCCGGAGCGGCGAGCGGGTCGTCGAACGGGGGACTGGCGTGGAACCGGCAGCGGTGAGCCCGCGGCGTCGTCGCGAGATCGTCGACGCGCTTCGGCGGGGGACGGTCCCGCAGCACGGCCTCGACATCATGGCCGTCGGCCTGCGCCGGTTCGAAGCCGCGATCGACGGGGAGCTGAACGCCGTCGAGGCGGGCGGCGCCCACTTCAAGGCGGTGCGCGGCGAGTACGGCTCGGGCAAGACGTTCTTCTCCCGCTGGCTCGTCGAGCGGGCCAAGCGGCGCGGGTTCGCTGCCTCCGAGGTCCAGATCAGCGAGACCGAGACGCCGCTGCACAGGCTCGAGACCGTCTACCGGCGGGTCGTCGACACCCTCACCACGTCGGAGGCGCCGGCGTCGGCGCTGCGCGACGTCGTCGACGGCTGGTTCCACGTGCTCGAGCAGGACGTCGTCGCGGCCGGCGTGCCGGTCGGGGACGAGGCGCGCGTTCAGCAGGGCGTGCGCGACCTGCTCGAGCGCCGGCTCGAGCCCGTGACGCGGCAGGCGCCCGCCTTCGCGGCGGCGCTGCGCGGGTACCGCGAGGCGACGGTGCGAGGCGACGTCGTCCAGGCCGAGGGACTGCTCGCGTGGCTCGCGGGACAGCCGCACGTGCCGGCATCGGTGCGGCGCGCGGCGGGCGTGAAGGGCGACCTCGACCACTTCGGTGCGCTCGGGTTCCTCCAGGGCCTGCTCATGGTGCTGCGCGACTCCGACTACAAGGGTCTGGTGGTCGTGCTCGACGAGGTCGAGACGCTGCAGCGCGTCCGCTCGGACGTGCGCGAGAAGTCGCTCAACGCGCTGCGGCAGCTCGTCGACGAGATCGACGCCGGCCGCTTCCCGGGCCTGTACCTGCTCATCACCGGGACGCCAGCGTTCTACGACGGGATGCAGGGCATGCAGCGGCTCCCACCGCTCGCGCAGCGGCTGGCGGTCGACTTCACGACCGACGCCCGCTTCGACAACCCGCGGGCGCCGCAGATCCGGCTGCCCGGGTTTTCGCTGGCCTCTCTCGAGGAGCTCGGCGGTCGGGTGCGGGACATCTACGCCGCCGGCGCTGACGCCCCGGAGCGGATCGCGGGGCTGGTGGACGACGCGTACGTGCGCGACCTGGCCGCAGCGGTCTCTGGATCCCTCGGGGACCGGGTGGGCGTCGCGCCGAGGCTGTTCCTCAAGAAGCTCGTCACCGACGTGCTCGACCGGGTCGACCAGTTCCCGGACTTCGACCCGCGGAGGGACTACGCCCTGACCGTGAGCGCCGTCGAGCTGACGGACGAGGAGCGCGAGGCCGCCGCCCGGGGAGACCTGCGGGCGGGTGGGGCTGTAGCACAGGGGCGGCGGGCGCCGTCGTCGGTGGATGACGTGGAGCTGGAGCTCTGACGTGTCCGGGGCGACGGGGCTGACCGTGGCGCTGGAGTACCACGTCGTCAACTCGCTGGGCTGGTCGGACCTTCGGCCGCTGCAGCGCGACGCGGTCGCCCCGGTCCGGTCGGGCGCGGACTGCCTCCTGGTCGCGCCGACGGCGGGC
>JBDIAU010000324.1:0-3366 GCA_039812565.1 Beutenbergiaceae bacterium | reverse complement strand
TGGAACGACGCCGGGAACGCGGCCAGCCAGGCCATCGACCTCATCTCCGAGGCCTGGGACGCCGAGGTGGTGCACGAGGTCGACCCCGAGGACTACCACGACTTCCAGGTCAACCGCCCGCACGTCGCCACCGAGCCCGACGGCTCGCGCTCCCTCACCTGGCCCGGGACCAGCGTCTCCGTGGCCCGGACGCCGGCGTCCGGGCGGCGCGTCGTGCTGGTCCGCGGCATCGAGCCGTCGATGCGCTGGCGCTCCTACTGCGCCGAGCTGCTCGACCAGGCGCAGCGCCTCGGTGTCGGCACGGTCGTGTGCGTCGGCGCGCTTCTGGCGGACGTCCCGCACAGCCGGCCCATCCCCGTCCAGGTCACGTCGGAGGACCCGCGCGTCCAGGCGCTGCTCGCGGTCGAGGGCAGCGACTACGAGGGGCCCGTCGGCATCGTCGGTGTGCTCTCGATGGCGGCGCGCACCGCGGGCCTGCACTCGATCTCGGTGTGGGCGGCGGTCCCCCACTACGTGGCGCAGCCGCCGTCGCCCAAGGCCACGCTCGCGCTCCTGACCAGCCTCGAAGAGATCATCGGCGAGCCGATGCCGCTCGGCGACCTCGCCGACGACGCCCGCGCCTGGCAGCACGGCGTCGACGAGCTCGCCCGCGAGGACCCCGAGGTCGCGGAGTACGTCCACCAGCTCGAGGAGGCCAAGGACACGGCCGAGCTGCCGGAGGCGAGCGGTGAGGCGATCGCCCGGGAGTTCGAGCGTTACCTGCGCCGGCGCGAGAAGGGCGGCGGCGCCGGGTCCTGAGCCGCGCGCCGGGTAGCCTGGCCGACCATGGATCTGCGCAGGGTGGGGGCGAGCGGGCTGCAGGTCTCCGCCATCGGCCTCGGGACGATGACGTGGGGCCGCGACACCGACGAGCACGACGCGTCGGAGCAGCTCGAGGCCTTCCTCGACGCCGGCGGCACGTTCGTCGACACGGCCGCCAGCTACGCCGACGGTGCCGCCGAGGACCTCCTCGGCTCGCTGGTCGGCACCGCGGTCTCCCGCGAGGACCTCGTCATCTGCACGAAGGCCGGGGCGCGGCGGACCCGCTCGCGCGCGGGCGTGCTCGACGCCTCCCGGCGCACGATCCTCGACACGCTCGACGCCTCCCTCGCGCGCCTCGGCACCGACCACGTGGACCTGCTCCTCGTGCACGCCCCCGACGCCGGCACGCCCTTGACCGAGACCCTGTCCGCTCTGCGGCACGCCGTGGCGAGCGGGCGCGCCCGCTACGTCGGCCTGTCCAACCACCCGGCCTGGTCCCTGGCCCGGGCGGCGACGCTCCTCGAGCAGGACGGCACGGGCCTGGCCGCGGCGGAGATGGAGTACTCGCTCCTGCAGCGCGGCGTGGAGCGCGAGGTGGTCCCCGCCTGCCGGGCGCTCGGCGTCGGCCTGCTCGCCTGGTCGCCGCTGGGACGCGGGGTGCTCTCCGGCAAGTACCGGCGCTCGATCCCCGCGGACTCTCGGGCCGCCTCCCCGCACCTGCGGGGCTTCGTCGAGCCGTACCTCACGGAGGAGGCGCACGGCGTCGTCGAGGCGGTGGTCACGGCCGCGGACGGCCTCGGCCGGGCGCCGCTCGAGGTGGCCCTCGCGTGGGTGCGGGACGCGCCCGGGGTGGCGAGCGCCGTCGTCGGCGCGCGGACGGCCGCGCAGCTGCGCGGCTCGCTGGCAGCGGCGGACCTCGCCCTGCCGCCGGCGATCCGGGCGGCGCTCGACGACGTGACGTCGCCGGTGCTCGGGTACCCCGAGCTCTTCTGACACGGCCGAGGGGCGCCCGTTCGGGCGCCCCTCGGTCCGGCTGGTCCGGGTCGTTCTGCGGGCGGAACGCCCGGCGGGCTACACGCGCCGCGGGGAGCGCGGGGTCTCGTCCACCTCGTCGTCGTCCTCCAGGTCGTCGTCCTCGGGGGTCTCGAGGTCGTCGTCCGTGTAGTCCTCCTCCTCGAACTCCTCGTCCTCCTCGGAGTCGTCGTACACGACGAACGGGGTGTCGACGCCGTAGGTGTCGTAGATCGCCTCGTCGTAGGTCTCGAAGGCGTCGATGAGGGTGCTCGTGGCGGCGACGACCGCGGCCGAGTCGTCGGTGCGGTCACGGGTGACGGCGTCGAGGTGCGCCTCGAGGGCGGCGACGAATCGGTCGAAGGCGGCACGAGGGTCGGTGGCCATGGCACGACCGTAGCGGGAGCGGGGGCACAATGGCACTCGCATGCCGGAGCCATCGCGGGAGGCGCGACCGTGCCGATGCACCACCACCCGGACCTCGACGCGGTGCCTTCACGACGTCGCGCGGGCCCGGAGTACGAGGTGCGCGTGATGACGATCCCGCCCTCCTGGAGCCGCGGCGAGGTGCGCCGAGTGCTCGCTGACGAGGCCGAGCACGGCCGCTGGGAGCTGGCCCGGACCAGGGTGTATGTCGGCGGGGTGCGCAAGGTCTGGCTGCGCCGGCCGATCATCCGGGTCCGTTCGACGCTCTGACGTCCGGCCCCGGACCGGTCCGCGCGAGAGGCGCGCGGCGAGCCGAGCCAGGCCTCGACGGCGCCCGGGGTGTGAGTGAGGACACTCCCCCGTTCCCGGGTGCTGAGACGTCCCGGCAGCCACGGTGAGACGGCACCGCCCGCCGGCGCCCGCGAGCGCCCGGGACACGCCGACGGCGACACGCCGGGGCTCGGTGGCAGGCTCGGGCGGCGCCCGTCAGCAGGTGCGCAGGAACCTCTCAAGGGTGCGGACGCCGAACCGGAGGGCGTCCACCGGGACGCGCTCGTCGACGCCGTGGAACATGCCGGTGAAGTCCAGGCCCTCGGGCAGGCGCAGCGGTGCGAAGCCGTAGCCGGTGATGCCGAGGCGGGCCAGCGACTTGTTGTCCGTGCCGGCGGAGAGCATGTACGGCAGGACGAGCGCGCCCGGGTCCTCGGCGTGCAGCGCGGCGACCATGGCGTCGACCAGCGGCCCGGTGAACGGCGCCTCGAGCGCCACGTCGCGATGGATGTCGACCGCGGTGACGCCCGGGCCGGCGAGCGCGGAGATCGTCCGGTCCGCGAGCTGCTCCTCCCCCGGCAGGAAGCGGACGTCGACGGTCGCCTCGGCCGCCCCGGGCACGACGTTCGCCTTGTAGCCCGCCGTCAGGCCCGTCGGGTTCGCCGTCGTCGAGAACGTCGCGCCCACGAACGCCGACGCCGGGCCGAGCGCCGCGAGGAGGTCGGACGCCGTCGACGGGTCCTCGACGTCGACGGCACGCCCGGTGAGCTCGGCGAGGCCGGTCAGCAGGGTGCGGACGGTCGGCGTGAGGTGCGTCGGCCACGCGTAGGCGCCGATCCGCGCCACCGCTCCGGCGAG
>JBDIAU010000323.1:0-3377 GCA_039812565.1 Beutenbergiaceae bacterium | reverse complement strand
TTCGCCGCACTGTGGGCGTGGGTGCTCGCGGCCCGGCTGCGGCACCGGCTCGTCGGCGTGACGGTGGCGCTGGTCCTCGCCGTCGGCTCGTCGCTGGCGCTGCAGGGCATGACCACGGCGCCGGCCGTCGTGGCCCTCACGGCGCTCGCCGTCGCCACCACCGTCACCTACCTGCGCGACCCGGAGTGGCCGTGGGTCACCGCGGCGGTCGTCGCCGCCACGTGCGCCGTGTTCATCCTCGCCGGGGAGACCGTCGGCGTCGCCGTCGCGTTCCTCGTGGCCGGGCTCGTGCTGCTCGGCGGGGTCGCCGTCGCCGTGCTCCTGGGCCGGCGCCGCCGCCGACGCGCCGCCCAGGGTGCGGGCCTCAGCCCAACGCTGCGTCCACCAACGGCTTGACGCGCGTCCCGAGGAGCTCGACGGCGCGCATCGACTCCCGGTGCGGCACGCCCGAGAGGTCCATCTGGAACACCTGCCGGCGGTGGCCCAGCACGGCGTGCAGGCGCACGATGCGCTCCGCGGCCTCCTCGGGGCTCCCGACGACGTACGCGCCCCCGGGCGCCGCCGTCGCCTCGAACGAGAGCCGGCTCGGCGGTGGGAAGCCGCGCTCGGCGGAGATCGGCGCCATCGTCGCCTCGAAGTACGGGTAGAAGAACGCGCGGGCGGCCGCGCCGTCGTCGGCCACGAAGCCCATGCCCGCCACGGTGACGTCCCGGCGCTGCTCCGGGTGCCCGGCCTCCTCGTGCGCCCGGCGGTACAGCTCGACGAGGGGCGCGAAGTGCGCAGGGCGGCCGCCGATGATCGCGTAGGCCACGGGCAGCCCGAGCCGGCCCGCCCGCACCGAGGACTGCGGGTTGCCGCCCGTGGCGACGGCGATCCGCAGGTGCGGGCCGCGCCCGGGGACGTCCGCCGGGCGGGGCAGGACCAGGGCGTCCGTGAGGGGCGGCCGGAACCGGCCGCGCCACGTCACCGGCTCGCCCGAGTCCAGGCGCAGGAGGAGCCGGAGCTTCTCCTCGTAGAGGGCCTCGTAGTCCGCCAGGTCCGCGCCGAACAGCGCGTACGACTCGATGAACGAGCCGCGCCCGGCGAGGAGCTCCACCCGGCCCCCGGACAGCTGGTCCATCGTCGCGAACTGCTGGTACAGGCGCACCGGGTCCTCGGTGCTCAGCACGGTCACCGCGCTGCCCACGGTGATCCTCGACGTCTGGGCCAGGGCGGCCGCCATCACGGTCGCCGGGGCGGAGATGGCGTACTCCGACCGGTGGTGCTCCCCGAAGCCCACGTAGTCCAGGCCGACCTCCTCGGCGAGGCGGACCCGTTCGAGGATCTCCCGCAGCCGCTGCCCAGCGGGCACGACGGCGCCCGAGTGCGGGTCGGGGTGGACGTCGCCGAAGGTGAAGAAGCCGAGCTCCATGGTGGTGCGAACACGGGCCCCACCTGCGTATTCCCGGAGGGGGCCGTACGTTCGCAGGTCGGACCGCCGGATCGCGGCGCGCCCTACCAGCCGCCGCCGCCCCCGCCGCCGCCCCCGCCGCCGGAGAAGCCGCCGCCGCCGAAGCCCGAGCCGCCCGAGGAGCCCGGGGTGGGTGCCGCGATCGACGCGGTCGCGATGCTCGAGAAGGACTCCATCGTCGAGCCGAAGTGCGACGCCCCGAGCCAGAAGTACCCGTGCGGGTAGTACGGGCTGACGTACCACGTCGGCTCCGCGAGGACGCGGCCCTGGCGAGCGAGCTGCTCGAAGATCCCCGCCCACCGCTCCGCGACGCCGAAGACGATGGCGAACGGCAGGTACCGCGAGAACAGGTCCTCGCCCTCCTCGAAGCGGAGCTGGTTCGCCTCCGCGGTCTCGAGGTACTGCTTGAAGCCCAGGGTCTGGGCGAGCACGGCCGTGCCGGCCGCCGTGCGGGCGGGCGCGCGCTTGGCGACCGCCATGGTCACGATGCCGGCCACCGCCACCCCGACCCCGACGAGCGAGGCGTTCAGCGGGGCGAGCGCGAAGCCCAGGACGGCGCCGAGCGCGAGGATCCCGCCGCCGGCGAGCAGCCACCGGGTGCGGACGCTCTTGGGGTCGGCCGTGAACCAGCGCCGCTCCGTGACGTCCGCGTACAGCTTGGTCTGGACGCGCCCCATCGCCGCGGCGAACGTGGTCTTGATGCCGGAGAGCGTGACGGCCAGGTCCGTCGCGAAGAGCGAGTCGAGGAGCTCGCGCTCGTACGGGAGCAGCCCGGCGTCCGGGCCGCCGAGGAACCGCAGCGTCCAGTCCCCGCCGCGGCCCCACCGGTTCGGCGCCTCGAGCTCCTCGATGCGCAGGTAGCCGCGGACCGCGAGGTCGATGATCGTCGCCGTGACGTCACGCGGGTCGGCCACCTCGTCGACCAGGGTGCCCATCTGGCCCGCCCGCACGCCCTCCGGCGGCGTGAACTGGACGGTCACCGGCGTCCGGCGCGCCGGCCCGACGGCGCCCTCCTGGCCGGTCGTCGGGGTCAGGCCCGGGGTGAGGCCCAGGTACTGCTGGTCCCGGCCGCGGCGGCCGCTGCGCCAGATCGCGGCGCCCGCGCCGCCGATCAGCGCGACCGCACCGGCCGCGACCGCCCACGGGGTAAGCGCGAACGGGTTCGGCGGCTGCGGCGCGTCCTCGATCACCGGCTCGGCCCCGACGAACGTCCCGCCCGGGTAGGCCACGTCGATCGTGAACGCCTCCGACGGCGCCACCGAGTCCTGGGTGAACGTCGCCTGCGTCCCGGACGACGCGTTCGAGGTGCAGGGCTGCGTGGAGCCGAGCGAACCGGCGAAGCAGATCGTGCCGGCCACGTTCGCGGGCCCGTCGACGACGACGGACAGGTCGCTCAGCGGGATCTCCCACTCGGTGCCGACGACGTTCCAGAAGAACTCGTCCTCCCCCGACGCCCCGGCGCCCGGGTTGACCATCCCGTCGAGGGTGTACGACACCACGTAGCGCTGGACGCCGGACACGTCGGCGATGTCCTCGTCGCCGACGCGGATCTCGAGCCAGTACGGCGTGCGGTCGAGGTAGACGTTCGCGGGCGCGCCCGTCGGGCTGCTGGCCGTGACGTCGCTGACGTCGTACACCCGGACCTGGTCCGAGCCCTCGATGGCCTGCCGCACGGGCAGCGTGAGGAACGGGCCGTGGCCCGGGGTGTCCGCGAAGTCGAAGTCGAAGTCCAGCGTGACGCGCGCGCTGCCGTCGGCGGCGAGCTGCACGTCCACGTCGTAGCGGGTGACCTCGCGCGCGCCCTGGTCGTCCGCGTAGGCGGGCGACGCCCCGGCGAGCGCGCCGCCCACGACGGCGACCGCCAGGGCGAGCAGGAGGGCGAGGGCGGCCGGGCGCCGTCGTCGTCCCCGGGCGGTCGGTGTGGTCG
>JBDIAU010000322.1:0-3377 GCA_039812565.1 Beutenbergiaceae bacterium | reverse complement strand
GCGCCCGAGGTGGCGGCGCAGCTCGGTCCGGACCACGTACTCGGTGCTCGCGACCACCTCGGGGGACGTGGTCTCGAAGACGAGGAGCTGGATCCCGCAGCCGAAGTCGGGCCGGTCCACGCGCTCGCCGGGGATGGTGAGCAGGATCTGCTCGATCTGCTCCCGGATCGCCGCGGCGGTCCCGGACGTGGCGGCGGCGCCGTGGTCGTCCGGGTGGAACGGGAAGGTGAGGGCCCGGGTCACGGCTGCCCCCCGAGCGCGTTGCGGACGAGGACGGCGTCCGCCTCGTAGCGGGTGATGGTCGGCTCGTGCTCGGGGTTGTCCGGGTCCACGCCCCAGCGGTGGCGGACGCTGCGGACGTACCAGAGCCCGTCGAGGAGGTGGCCGGCGCCGGCGAGGGTCACGGGCCGCCGCGAGCGCAGGATCTGCGGGTACCGCTCGCCGCGCACGGTGACGTGCGCCGTCGCGAACCAGTCGGAGCCGCGGTAGGCGGCCCGGGTGAGGGTCTCGAGCTCGGTGCCGTCGTCGGGCACGTCGACCGAGGCGACCTCGAGCAGCTGGGTGTCCCCGCCGGCGCCGCCGCCCGCGAGCACCGCCGTGCCGGCGCGGACGGGCCGGATGGCGCCGAGCCGCTCGGCGAGCGCCTGCTCCCGGCTCACCTGGCCCATCCGCACGTAGCCGGGGTCGGTCACGTCGGCGGTCTGCAGGCGGCGGGTCACCTCGTCGATGTGCCAGCCGCGCCAGCGGGTGGCCTGCTCGGCGTCCCAGCGGGCGCGCATCTCGACGACGGTCGGGTCCTCGCGGGGGAACAGCTCGAGGACGGGCTGGGCCGTGCCCTGCGGGCGGGGGGCGTGGAAGTGCCCGGTGACCGCCGTCGTCGGGTGCGCCCCGGCGGCGACGGGCGCGGTGCCGGGCTCGAGGTACCACTCGAAGCCGTTGCGCTGCGCGAGCTGCCGCAGGAGCTGGGCGTCGGTGCCGCGCTGCACCACGCTGCCGCGCTCGCGGGCGCGGGTCGGGGCGGTGTCCTCGACGGTGTCCCCGCCGACGGCGAAGCCGTAGCGGCCGTACAGCTCCCGGGCGATCTCGGCGTCGGTGACGCCGTACCACTCGTGCGTGGCGGTGCTCGTGTGCATGAGGCACAGGGCGTCGCTGCCGGTCAGCACGAGGGAGGAGTCGGGGATGCGGGACGGCCCGAAGACGGCCTCGACCGCGGTGGCGTACCCGTCGACGACGACGGTCTCCACCGGCGCGAGCGCCGGGTCCTCCCCGCCGCTGAGCCCGAGTGCGAGGGTCACGCGGCGCAGGAGGCCCACGTCGGGCAGGCCGGCGTCGGCGGCGAGCGGACCGTGCTCGAGGAGGTCCCAGTCGCCCGGGGCGCTGCCGTCGCCGACCGGGGTGAGGTCGAGGACCAGGCGGAAGGTGGTCGCGTCGTCGCAGCGCTCCTCGACCTCGGCCTGGAGCAGCCAGCGGTCGACGCCCTCGACGGGCGCGCCGTCGAGCCAGAGCCGGATGTAGGGATCGCGGCGCGCCACGCTCAGCCACCCCCCGGCAGGTCGAGCTCGCGGCCGGGCTCCTCGAGGGCGGCCAGGTCCCCGGGGTTGGCGTCGGCGAGGCGCCAGTAGGCGTGCGGGTCACCGAGGAGCCGGGCGGCGACGAGGTCGAGCCGGTCGCCCGGGCGCACGGTGTAGCGGGGGCGCAGGGTGTCGAGAGGGCCGGCGCCGGGGGTCGCGGCCGCGCCGCCGCCCGCCGGGGTCGGGGGCAGCCGGGGCTCGAAGAGCTCCACCTCGACGCCGTCGACGTCGCGCCGGTACGTCGCGAGCCCGGCGTGCCGGGACGTCCGCGACGGCCGCCGGGACGGGGTGGGCGGGCTCGGCGGGACGACGGCGCCCGGCTGCAGGGGCGCCTGGCGGGGCAGGCCGTCGTTCATGCGGACCTCCCCCCGGCGTTGCCGGCCCTGGTGGCCGGGGTGGCGGCCGCGGTGGCGCCGGGACGGGTGAGCGAGGCGGTGAGGGACTGCGCGACGGCGTCGAGGGCGCCGCGGCCGGAGACCTGGGCCGCGGCGTCGGTGCGCTGGCGCACGAGGTCCCCGAACGCCCGGGTGATCCACCCCGCGTAGGCGGACTCCCCGGGCTCGAGGACGGTGAGCCGCAGGTCGACCTCCGCCCGCACGGGCACCAGCTGGGGGGTGAACTTCTGCTCGGTGATCGTCACGTTCGTGATGACCACGGGGAACACCCGGCTGGAGCCGAGGACGAGGAGCAGCTCGTCCGGGCGGACGGCCTGCGAGCGCTGCGACCCGGCGGGCCGGGCGGCGGTCCCACCGCCCTGGCTCTCCTTGCCGAGGGTGGTCACCTCGAAGAACGCGAGCTCGGGCAGGACGCCGACGTCGGCCGCCTGCGGCCGGGCGGCGAGGATCGCCTCCGTGGCGTCGAAGACGAGCTTGAGCGTGATCTGCTCGGACTCGGCGTTGACGGCGCCCGAGCCCTGCGCCCCGCGGGACGTGCGCTCGGACGGCGACGGCGTGCCGGAGCGCCGCTGGGGCCGCGCCTCCCAGCGGCCCTGGCGGGTGCGCGTCATCGTCTCGGGGTTGTGCTGGAAGTGGAGGACCTGGCTGGCCTGCTCGCCCGTGCCGCCGAGGGCGACGGTGCCGCTGCTGAGGTCCGGCTCCGCCGAGCGCAGCCGGACGAGGGCGCCGTGCTCCAGCGCCCCGTCCATGGCGATGATCGCGGGGTCGAGGAACCGGGTGGGCCGGGGGTCGGTGCCGGGCGGCGTCGTCACTGCGCCTCCGGCAGGTCGGCGCGCTGGGCCTGCTCGGCCGCGCGCGCGAGCGCCGCGTTGTTCTTCTCGATGAGGGTGATGACGCAGGAGCCGAGGAAGTCGGGCAGCTTGGCGGGGTCCGACGGCGCCTGCCGCATCATCCACTGCCACTGGTACTCGAGCTCGCGTCGGGTCAGCCCGTACGCCTGCGACCCGCTCACGAGGCACCCCACCCTCGCCGGCCGCCCTCACGCCGAGAGCGCCCCGTCCCGCTGTGCACCCCCGCGCACCTCTGCGCGCACCTCACGAGACCACCCACCCCTCGGGACCGGTCAACGGCCGGCCCTCGAGCTCGCGCACGAGCAGGTCGAGGTAGCGGTGCCGGCGGGCGCGGGGCAGGCCGAGCACGTCGGCCTCCGACCAGCCGTAGTGGTAGGCGAGGGCGTGCACCTCGGCGGGCAGCCGGCCCGCCGCCCGGCGCAGGGCCTGGGCCAGGAGGTCCGCCGGGTCGGGGTCCATCTCGATCCACGCCCCGCACGCCGGGCAGCGCGCGACCGCGGCTGTGGCGGGGTCGGCGTCGTCGAGCAGCGCGGCGAGCGCCTCCGCGACCGCGGCCCGCG
>JBDIAU010000321.1:0-3397 GCA_039812565.1 Beutenbergiaceae bacterium | reverse complement strand
GCGCGAGGAACTTGTTCCCCAGCCCTTCGCCCTCGCTGGCGCCGCGGACGATGCCGGCGATGTCGACGAAGGACACCGTGGCCGGGACCACCCGCTCGCTGCCGTAGACCTCGGCGAGCCGCTCGAGGCGGGGGTCGACCAGCGGGACGACGCCGACGTTCGGCTCGATCGTCGCGAACGGGTAGTTCGCGGCGAGCACGGACGCGCGCGTCAGGGCGTTGAAGAGGGTGGACTTGCCGACGTTGGGCAGGCCGACGATGCCGATCGTGAGGGACACGGGGCGTCAGTCTACGGGCGCTCCTCCGGGGTGCCGTCGGGGCGATGTCGGTGGCCGGTGCGAGGGTGGCCCCATGAGCACGATCGGCCTGATCCTCCTGGTCACCCTCCTCGCGGGGGGCGCCGGCCTCCTCCTCGGCTGGCACCTGGCGTCGTCGCGCGCGGCCTCGGCCGTCGGCGAGGCGCGGGTGCGTGCCGCCCGAGCCGAGTCCGCGCTCGAGGCCGAGCGGGCCGCGCACGAGGAGCGTCTGCGCACCCTCGCCGGGGACCGGGAGCGCGCCGCGGACCAGTTCCGCGCCCTCGCCGCCGAGGCGCTCGAGCGCAGCTCCGCGCAGCTCCTGGGGATGGCCGAGCAGCGGCTCCTGCGCGCCAACGACGCCGGGGCGGCCGCCCTCTCGCGACGCGAGGAGGCGGTGCGCACGCTCGTCGAGCCGATCGGGCGCACGCTCGAGCAGGTGCAGCGGGCGCTCGCGGAGGCCGAGCGCGCACGGGCCGCGGGCGACGCCGCCGTCGAGGCGGAGGTCCGCGGGATGCGGGAGGCCTCGGAGCTGCTGCGGTCGCAGACGGCCGAGCTCGTCACCGCCCTGCGCTCGTCGCACGTCCGCGGCGCCTGGGGTGAGCTGCAGCTGCGGCGCGTGGTCGAGGCGGCCGGGATGCTCCGGCACGTGGACTTCGTCGAGCAGGACCGGGTCCGCACCGACGACGGCGTCCGGCGCCCCGACCTGGTCGTCCACCTCGCCGGCGGCAAGCGCGTCGTCGTCGACGCCAAGGTCGCGTTCCTCGCCTACCTCGAGGCGCAGCAGACCAACGAGCCGGCGGTCCGGGCCGAGCGGCTCGCCGCGCACGCGCGGCACGTCCGCGCGCACGTCGACGACCTCGCGGGCAAGGCGTACTGGGAGCAGGTCGCGCCCGCCCCGGAGTTCGTCGTCATGTTCGTCCCCGCCGAGGCGTTCCTCGCCGCCGCCCTCGAGGCGGACCCGGCGCTCCTGGAGTACGCCGTGGCCCGCAACGTCGTCCTGGCGACGCCGATGACGCTCGTCGCGCTCCTGAGGACCGTCGCGTACGCCTGGCGCCAAGAGGCGCTGGCCGAGAACGCCCAGCGGGTGCTCGACCTCGGCCGCGAGCTCCACGCCCGGCTCGTCACCCTCAGCGGGCACGTCGCCAAGCTGGGCCGGCAGATCCAGGGGACGGCGGACGCCTACAACAGCGCCGTCGCCTCCCTCGAGACCCGGGTGCTCGTCAGCGCGCGCCGCTTCATCGACCTCGGGGTCGTCGACGCCCCCCTGCCAACGCCCGCCACAGTGACGCGGACCGTCGTCGGGATCGGCGCACCCGAGCTCCTCGCCGCGCTCGACGAGCCCCGCCCCAGCGACATCGGCGACGCCGACCCGCTCGTCGCCGCGATGGTCGAGGCGGAGCTCGCCGCGGCGCGGGACGCGCCTGCCTCGGCCGAGACGTCCGCGGCCTGAGGAGGGCTCAGCCCTGCGCGAGCGGCAGTCCGGCGCGCCCCTCACGGCGGGGCCGCGACCGCTCGCCGTTGTGCCCGCCCGACGCGACGCCGGCCGCCTTGAGGTCGGCCCGAAGCTCGCGGGGCAGCGAGAACATCAGGTCCTCCGTCGCCGTGCGGACCTCCTCGACCTCGCCGAACCCGAGGCCGGCGAGGGCGTCGAGGACGTCCCGCACGAGGATCTCCGGCACCGACGCCCCCGACGTCAGGCCGACCGTCCGAGCGCCGTCGAACCACTCGCGGCGCATCTCGTCCGCCGTGTCGACCCGGTACGCCGAGCCGGCCCCCGACTCGAGCGCCACCTCCACGAGTCGGACCGAGTTCGAGGAGTTCGCCGAGCCGACGACCACCACGACGTCGCAGCCCGGCGCGATCTTCTTCACCGCCACCTGGCGGTTCTGCGTCGCGTAGCAGATGTCGTCGCTGGGCGGGTCCTGCAGGGCGGGGAAACGCTCCCGCAGCCGGCGCACGGTCTCCATCGTCTCGTCGACCGAGAGCGTCGTCTGCGAGAGCCACACCACCCGCTCCGGGTCGCGGACGTGGACACCGCCGACGGCGTCCGGCCCGTCGACCAGCTGGATCCGCTCGGGCGCCTCCCCGGCCGTCCCCTCGACCTCCTCGTGGCCCTCGTGGCCGATGAGCAGGATGTCGTAGTCGTCCGAGGCGAAGCGGATCGCCTCCTTGTGGACCTTCGTCACCAGGGGGCACGTCGCGTCGATCGTGTCGAGGGAGCGGGCCGCGGCCTGCTCGCGGACGGCCGGCGAGACGCCGTGCGCGGAGAAGATCACGCGCGAGCCCTCCGGCACCTCGTCGGTCTCCTCGACGAACACGGCGCCGCGGGCGCTCAGCGTCGAGACGACGTGCTTGTTGTGCACGATCTCCTTGCGGACGTACACGGGGGCGCCGTAGTGCTCGAGCGCACGCTCGACGGCCTCCACGGCCCGGTCGACACCGGCGCAGTAGCCGCGCGGTGCCGCGAGGAGGACCTTCTTCGGGGCGACAGTCACACCACCATCGTACGGTCGCCCCTGCTCAGGCCCCTCGCCGCGTCCAGACCCCGCAGCCGGCGCCCCGACCCGTGCGGCAGGATGACGCCGTGAGCCCGCCGCCGCAGGACCTGCCGGCCCGCGCGCTCGAGACCACCGCCGAGCGCCCGTGGCCCGTCCGCGTCCTCAGCGTCAAGATCACCCAGTACGTCGACCGGATGCCCCCGGTCTGGGTCGAGGGCCAGGTGGTCGAGCTCAACCGCCGCGCCGGCACGTCGTACCTGACGCTGCGGGACCCGGACACGGACATGTCGCTCCCGGTCAGCCTCGCCAACCGCGTCCTGTCCGGGCTCGAGACGCCCCTGACCGACGGCGCCCACGTGGTGGTCCACGCCAAGCCCGCCTTCTGGCCGAAGCGGGGCACGTTCCAGCTCCAGGCGGACGACGTGCGACCCGTCGGGGTCGGCGAGCTCCTCGCCCGGATCGAGCGGCTCAAGCGGCTCCTCGCCGCCGAGGGCCTGTTCGACCCGGCCCGCAAGGTCCGGCTGCCGTTCCTGCCCGCCGTCGTCGGGGTCGTGTGCGGTCGCGAGAGCAAGGCGGAGCACGACGTCGTCGTCAACGCCCGCGC
>JBDIAU010000320.1:0-3405 GCA_039812565.1 Beutenbergiaceae bacterium | reverse complement strand
CGCTGAGGATCTTCCCCGCGAGCAGGACGTCCGGGACGACGTCGTCCGACGCGCCGGCCCACCACGTGCCGACGCGCCCGAGGCCGGACTGGATCTCGTCGGCGACCAGCAGCGCGCCCCGGTCGGTGCAGAGGCGGCGCACCTGCGCGAACCAGCCCGCCGGGGGGATCCGGACGCCGCCCTCGCCCTGGATCGGCTCGAGGATCACGCAGGTGCGCCCGCCCTCGCGGGCGAGCAGCCGGTCGAGGTCCTCGAGGTCCCCGAACCGGGCGAACTCGACGTCCGGGAGCAGGGGCGCGAACGGCGCGCGGTAGCGCTCGCGACCGGTGACGCTGAGCGCCCCCAGCGTCTTGCCGTGGAAGCCGCCGTCCATCGCGACCACGCGGGTCCGGCCGTGGAGGCGCGCGAGCTTGAGGGCGACCTCGACGGCCTCGGCGCCCGAGCAGGTGAGGAACACACGCTCGAGCCCGACCGGGGCGACCTCGGCGAGCGCGGCCGCCGCCAGCGCCGTCGCCGGGCTCAGCAGCGGGCGCGACACCAACGGGTGGGAGTCGAGCTGTCGGCGCACGGCCTCGAGGACGGCGGGGTGGCGGTGCCCGAGCAGGAACACGCCGAAGCCGCCGCAGTCGAGGTAGGACCGCCCGTGCTCGTCGACGACCTCCGCGCCCGCCGCGGAGACGTGCAGCGGCATGCCGGCGAGCTCGCACAGGGTCGCGAGCGAGAGGTTGACGTGTCGCCGGTACGCGTCCAGGACCGCGGAGCGGTCCAGCGTCGCCGAGGTCGCACCCATCTCAGGCCGCCGACGCCGGTGCCACGGTGTCGCGGCCCTGGCAGGGCGAGGGGGTGGCCCGGAGGCGACCCCGCATCCGCTCGGCCAGGTCGCCGCACCCGGCCACGCGCCGCGGGCTCGCCGGCGCGTCCGGTGCCGGCTCCCGGTCGCTGCGACCGGGAAGGACGACGACGGCGGGGGCGTGCGTTGCTGACATGGCGTCCTCCTCGGGTCGAGCTCGTCGACCGGGAAGAGCGCGCGAGGCGCCCCCCTGATACCGCGGACGGGTCGAGCGCCTCCCGGGCGTATCTGCCGCCGTCCTGCCGCGTCCTACCCAGCAGCGAGGCGTCGTCCCGATGCCGCCGACCCGAGGAGGAGACGGTGTTCGAGTCGCTCGGGGTGTGGGTCGTCCGACGGCGCCGCGCCGTCCTCGTCGTGGCCGCGGGCGCCGTCGCCGTCGCGCTCCTGTGGGGGACGCAGGTGGTCGGCCACCTGACGAGCGGGGGTTTCGAGGACCCCGCGAGCGAGTCGGCGCGAGCGCGCACGCTCGCCGCCGAGCGCTTCGGCCGGCTCGAGGCGGACGTCGTCGTCCTCTACCGCAGCGACACGACGACGGTCGCGGACGTCGGCTTCCGGCGCGCCGTCGAGACGCACCTCGCCGGGGTTCCCCGCGACCGCGTCGCGGAGGTGCTCACGTACTGGTCCACCGGCGCGGAGTCGCTCGTCTCGAACGATCGTCGCGAGACGGTCGCCGTCGTCCGGCTCGACGCCCACGGCGAGGACACCGAGGCCGCCTTCGCGGACGTCAGGGACCACCTGGCGGCCCCGGCAGCCGGCGTCTCGGTCTCGCTCGGCGGGCACGCGGGCGTCGTCCACGACGTGAACGAGCAGGTGGAGCGGGACATCGCCCGGGCCGAGCTCCTCACCCTCCCGGTGACCCTGGTCCTCCTCGTCGTCATCTTCGGCGGACTGGTCGCAGCGTCGCTCCCGCTGGTCATCGGCGTGCTCGCCGTCCTCGGGGCGCTCACCCTCCTGCGGCTGCTCACGGTCGTCACGGACGTCTCGGTGTTCTCCGTCAACATCGTGACGATGCTCGGGCTCGGCCTCTCGATCGACTACGCGCTGTTCATCGTCAGCAGGTTCCGGGAGGAGATCCGCGGCGGGTCCGACGTCGGACCGGCCCTGCGGACGACGATGGCGACGGCCGGGCGCACCGTGGCGTTCTCCGGGCTGACGGTCGCGGTCTCCCTCGCGTCCCTGCTGCTCTTCCCCCAGGTGTTCCTGCGCTCGATGGGGCTCGGCGGCATCGCCGCCGTCCTCGTCGCGATGCTCGCCGCGCTCACCGTCCTGCCCGCCCTCCTCGCCGTGATCGGGCGGCGGGTGGACCGCCTCCGGCTGCCGGGCGGGCGCCGTCGGGACGGGCGGCACCGGGTGGCGGGCGCCGGGGCCTGGCACCGGATCGCCCACGCGGTGATGCGCCGCCCGCTCCTCGTGGTCGCCGCGCTCGTCCCGGTCCTGCTCCTCCTCGGCTCGCCGTTCCTCCACGCGCGCTTCGGCAGCGAGGACTACCGGGTGCTGCCACGGGAGGCGGAGAGCCACGACGTCGGCGACCGGCTCCGGCACCACTTCCCCGGCCTGGACGCCGAGCCGGTCGACGTGCTCGTGCGGACGTCGGGCGCCGGCGCCTCGACCCGCCTGCCCGAGCTGGACGCCTACGCCCGCACGCTGGCGGCCCTCCCCGGGGTCGAGGCCGCCGACCTCGGGCCCGCCGACGGCGACACGGCGAGGATCGTCGTCCGGCACGCCTTCGACGCCCAGGCCGAGGGCGCCCAGGACCTGGTCCGGGAGATCCGGGCCTCGGCGCCGCCGGCGGGCACGACGGTGCTCGTCGGCGGACGCACCGCCGAGCTCGTCGACCTCCTCGACAGCCTCGCGCGCGTCGTGCCCCGGATGCTGCTCGTCATGGCCGCCGTCACCCTCGTGCTGCTCTTCCTCGCGTTCGGCTCGGTGGTGCTGCCGATCAAGGCGGTCCTCATCAACGCGCTGTCGCTGTCCGCGTCCTTCGGGGCCGTCGTCTGGATCTTCCAGGACGGCAACCTGTCCGAGGCTCTCGGCGTCGCCTCGACGGGCTCGCTCGACGCCACGCAGCCCCTGCTCATGCTCGCCCTGGCCTTCGGGCTCTCGATGGACTACGAGGTGTTCCTCCTCAGCCGGATCCGGGAGCAGTGGGACCGCGGCGCCGGCAACGCCGAGTCCGTCGCCGCCGGCCTGGACCACACGGGGCGGATCATCACGAGCGCCGCCCTGCTGCTCGTCGTCGTCATCGGCGGGTTCTCGACGTCGGGGATTGCCTTCCTCAAGATGATCGGCATCGGCATGATGATCGCGATCGTCGTCGACGCCACCGTCGTCCGCCTCCTCCTCGTCCCCGCCACGATGCGCCTCCTCGGCGGCGCGAACTGGTGGGCACCGGCCCCGCTCGCGGCGTTCTGGCGGCGGTACGGCTTCCGTGAGACCGGGACGACGCCGGCAGCGCCCGACGTCGGGACGCCCGCCCCCCTGCCGACACCCCACCCCTCGCCGTGGGCCCCGCCCGTCGGTGCGGCCGGCCGATGGGCGGGTGACGGGGCGTGACC